>JAZNHK010000032.1:0-24797 GCA_045576915.1 Acutalibacteraceae bacterium | reverse complement strand
CAAGAAGGTTCAAAGAACGTAAGAATGTACTTTTACCGCTACCGGATGGTCCGATAATAACAACAACTTCGCCTTTATTTATCTCGCAGTTAACACCATCGAGAGCCTTGACCGCACCACCATTGTAGTGTTTTTTCAGGTCGGTTACTTTAACAAATGCAGTATCACTCATTTTAACAGATACTTTATCGCTCACTCTTACGCAACCTCCTTTCAAGCTTTCCTACAAGGGAAGTAAGAATCATAACAAGAACAAGATAAATTAGTGCTACCAGAAGAAGCGGTATATAATACGAGAATGTTCTGCCCGCAATAGTGTTACCCGATTTTGTAAGGTCCATAACACCAACATAACCTGCAACAGAGGTTTCTTTGATAAGAGCGATAAACTCGTTACAAAGAGTAGGAAGAACCGCTTTAAACATCTGAGGTATGATTATAAAACGCATTGTCTGGAAATAGTTGAAGCCAAGGCTTCTGCCTGCTTCAAACTGACCATGGTCAATGGACATAATACCTGCACGGAAAATCTCCGCAACATAAGCACCCGAGTTTACGCCGAAAGCGAATATTGCTACAGGGATACCATTGTCAGATGCCTGAAAAACAATGAAATAACAAATCATCAACTGAACAACAACAGGTGTACCGCGGGTCACTGTAAGATAAAATTTACAGATAGCGTTGAAAAAAGAAAGAATGTAGTAACCTATTCCGCCTTTTAGCTTCATCGCCTCTTTGTTTTTATCGTATGAGGTTCTGACAGCGGCAACCAAAATACCGATAACAATACCGATTGCCAATGCACCGAATGTAATAATAAATGTATTTCTCAGACCATCAAACAAAAGCTTGTATCTGTCGCCGTTAATTATTACCGACACAAAACGTTCAACAGTAAACTCGTCTAAAATCGAAGTTTTAAGCTGCAAAAAATCCATTTACGGCAAATCTCCTTTCACTGATTAAACCGAAAAATCAGGGCGGATTTCTCCGCCCTGAAACTTGCGAAATAAATTTAATTATTCTTCGGGAAGATAATAGGGATCAAGGTCTTCGATTGCCTGAATGTCGCCATCCTCAGGAACGATAACTGCCTGAATACCTGTTGCGTATGATGTTGAGAAATCAACGCTTTCAAGTCTTTCTTCGTTAACAGTCATACCTGCCATACCCATATCATACTTGCCAGCCTGAACACCGGGAATGATTGAGTCGAAAGCAACGTTTTCAATAACAAGGTCATAGCCGAGCTTATCAGCAATAATCTTCGCAACTTCAACGTCGATACCGTAGTACATATCGCCTTCAACATATTCATAGGGAGGGAACTCAGCATTTGTTGCCATAACAAGGTTGGGTTTATCTGTATCTTCTGCAGTTACAGGAACACCAACGAGCTCGCCTTCACCATTGTTTATGTATTTGTCAACGATTTCTGCAACAGAACCATCTTTAATGAGTGCTTTGAGAGCAGAATCAACGTCTTTTTTAAGGTCTTTGTTGTCTTTTGCGAAGCAGATAGCATATTCTTCAACTGCATATTCTGTTTCAAGGATTTTAAGACCTTCGTTAGCTGCAACATAAGCTTTTGCAGGCTCATTATCGATAATAACGATATCAACTTTACCGTTTTTGAGAGCTTCAACTGCAAGAGCACCGTTATCGTAACGAACAACTGCATCTTCACCGAAATCCCATGTGGAATAAAGGTCACCTGTTGTGTTTGTCTGAACACCGATTTTGAAAACATCGTCGCCGCCGTTACCGCCACAAGCTGCAAAGCAAGCAATCATAGCTATAACAAGAACTACGGAAGCAACTTTTAAAAACTTTTTCATTTCTAAAACCTCACAATTCAATTTTACGGAAGATTTAACAAACTCTTCCGTTTGTGAATGGATTATACAACTATTATCTGAAAATTGCAACTGTTTTTGAGAAATAATTCACATTATACAGTTTTTTATGTATATTTTTGCGAATATGCAGTTTATTCAAAGAAAATATACATTTACAAAAGAGTTAAAATAATGTATAATTAAGATTAAGTAAAGAAAGTGCGACTATTATCATCCCTGTTTCATCTTTGATGAAATAGGGAGGGGGACCACGCCTTTGGCGTGGTGGTGGGTTGCCCCGTAAAAATCCCCCTTCGTAAAAGTATTGCGAAGTCTATCATCCCTGTTTGCGTAAGCAAATAGGGAGGATAAATTTCCACTACATTTATTTTTTAACAGGAGAAACCTATGAAAAAAATTTTATCTTTGGTATTTGCCTTAATCTTAATAACATCCACCATACCCATAGCAACTGCATTAGAGCACAACAACTTTTTTTATGTTGACAATGGTGACGGCACCTGTGCTATAACAGGCTACAAAGACCCTCGCATCGAAGAGGTTGTTATCCCGTCAAAAATCGACGACTTAACAGTAACATCAATAACAGGCTTCCGCCAAAAAAACCAATTAAGATATGTAACCATTCCATCAACTGTTGAAACCATTGGCGATATGGCTTTTTACACTTGTAAAAAACTTTATTCCGTTGCTATTGTCGGCACGGGCATCAAAACTATAGGAAACAAAGCTTTCTACGGTTGCGTTGAGCTTGATAGCATAAATCTTCGCAGCACAGAAACCTTGGGAGATATGGCTTTCTATGGTTGTAAAAAGCTGAATTTTGTTAACTGCGGAACATCTTTGAAGGAAATTGGCACAAGAGCTTTCTGGGGTCTGAAAAAGCTTGAGTCTCTTAAGCTTTCACCGGTACTTGAAACTATCGGAGATTACGCCTTTTCAAGCTGTGAGCTCCTCCCCTCCCTTACATTCCCTGACACATTAAAATCCATTGGAATCAGTGCATTCAGCAACTGCCTTGCTCTGGAAACAATTACCTTTGGCACAGGTGAGCTTACAATCGGTGCTTATGCTTTTGAAAACTGCACACTTTTAACAGAGGTGACAATTCCTCAAAACGTTGTTTCAATCGGCAGAAATGCTTTCGCCTTCCGCGAGCCTGACAGCACTCAATTCACTCACACAGTAAAAATCAACTGCAATTTAGGCTCTGCAGGCGTTGCTTACAGTATACAGAACAATGCCCCTGTTTATATAATTGAGCTCAATAAAACCATAGATTCTTTTGGGGATATTGATGGTGATGGCATTGTCACAACAGAAGATGCAAGAAAAGCTTTGAAAATAGCATCTGCAATAGAATCCGCCAACACTGACGAAATTCTCCTTTTAGGCGACCTTAACCAAAGCGGAAATCTTGACCTTCAGGATGCAAAAACAATTTTAAAAAAAGCAGCTAACATTCAGGATTCAACAACATAACCGTCAAACCCGGCTTTTTTAAGCTTTTTAACATAGTTTTCCGCGTTCTTTTTAAGTTTAAAAGAACCAACCTTTACACTATACAACGTTTCGTTTTTATGCGAAGCGTTGTTTTTTTCTGCGGGATGTTCAAGACCCTCCCCTACGGATACGCCATAATAATCACAGATACCCTTGGCAATTGCCTCTCCGATTTGTTTTGTGTTTCTCCTTATAAAATCCGAACCCTCTTTGGTATCGTGAAACTCACATTCGCAATAAACTGTTATACCATTTGCAGAGTTGATTTCATAAAAATCAGGTTTTTCCACAAGTCTTTCGGCATTTTTGCCCGGTGTTATGGGTGCAAGTCGGTCAAGCACCGCCTGACCCACCTTTTTACGCTCACCCGAAAGATTATATAAAAGCACCTGAGAGCCACCTGTTATATTATGCTTTGCAGTAGCATTTGTGTGAATAGCCACGTGTAAATGAGCTCCGAACAAATTGCTTTCTCTTACCCTTGCATACATATCATCATTATATGTGCATTTAACGGCAAACCCCTTCTTTTTAAGGTACGCAACGCACGCTTTTGCTATTTTGTGGCATTGTTCTTTTTCATTTGTGCCACCTGTGGCGTATGTATTACCGTGCTGATTGCTTGGCGAAACATATATTTTTTTATTCATTTTCTTCTTTCTCCTTATTTCTCACATCACAGTCTGTGCAATAAGTCATCGCTCTTTCGCTATCGCTCATTCCGTCTGTGGTCGGGTCAACAAGCACACCCAGGAAAGCGAGGATATTAACCGCCATTGTAATTAGCCCTGTAACCTCACTTTCAGCTATTGAAGGTACAACCGAAAACACGGACAAAAGCTGATAGACAAAAGACACAATCAATGCAGCAGCAGAAAGAACAAACATTTTATTTTTCATTCTTGCTTTAAGATTTATTTTCATATAACTCCCCCTGTTTTTTCTGTTGGTAAAAAAGTTAAAAGCTCTTCATACTTATGCTTCACTTCGCCATTTCCGCCATATTTTATATATTTTTCGCCTGCGGCAATACGCTCGGAAAGTGGCATTTCGTGAGACATAATTGTAAGACGTTTGATAGATAAGTAGTTATCCAGGTTGTGTTCGCTCTGCTCCTCAACCCACTTTTCCCATTTACGGATAAATTTATAGATTTTAATTGCAGTTGTAATTATTACGCCCAAAGCAGTGAGGATAGATGCAACAAACAAAATGTTATTCCACACAGGCATCGCTGACCTCCTGCATTTTCTCTGCCTTCTCGTCTGTTATTTCACTCCAGTTATCCGCACTATCATTCCTGCCCAGATAAACCACTTTACCGAAAGCCTCGCCATTGGTAAGTGTCATACCTTCGTCCGCTTTTAAAACAGTTACTTTTTCTGTAATCATTGTGCTAAGGTCCACCCCTTTTCATTTATAGTCGCTTTCTGCTCGTCTGTGAGAGTTATAGCAGAATCAAGCGTTAGTGTTTGAGCCGTTTCAACATAAGCAAGTCCGTCAATAATACTCTGTACGCTTTCTGCGGAAAGTACGGCACTTGAAACAGTCATACTAAATTTTAGCGTTTCGGGAACAAACCTCACCTCTCTTAAATAATAAGCATTATTAAAAGTACCCTGAACAGAGCTTGAACTTCCTATGCTTGAAAAATTAAAAGGATATTCTATTTCTTCAATCACACTATTTAAAAAAGCGTATGACAAATTATTAAGTTTTGAAGTGTTTATTCCTACCATTCTTTTAACACACTTGTTATCTCGTAAAAAACCATTTGCCTGAGTCAGATTGGGTAAATCAATATAATAATCTATACTTTCATTCTCAAAAGAAATTCCTAATGACAGTGAACCTCTGTTAAGATACAACAGCTTAAATTTATATACTAATTCCTCAAGCTTCTCACTCACACTACGCTCTGTACTGTCAAGCACTCCGCTTTGGTCTATTAACTCTTCCAGAGCATCAATCCTGCTTGTATCTTCTACCTCAACAACACCGCCACTTGCAAAACCTAAAGCAAAGCCATTCTGAAAATCTGTTTTACTCATTTAACCACCTCGCCTGTGTTACTCAGATATAAGATAATATGCTGTATAGTCCGTCAACCCAACAAAGTTAGAATACAAAATCTTATTGGAGTCACCCACTTCAAAATATGAATCCTGCTCAAACATACGACCCACATAATTTCTGAATGCATTGGCAACTTCTGTAAAGCTGTGCAGATTTATATCAAACCCCGATGGAAATGTGCCTGTAAACAAATACCCCTTGTAATAAACTCGTTTAACACCATCCGCTCCACTACCAAAGGATGTGCTTTGGCTTAAATAAACCGCTATATTTGTTGCAGAAACTTGTACAAACAGATGTGGATATTCCTCCATGGATGCATTACAAATTTCGTAAATTCCTGCGATTAAGGAAGAAAAAGCTGCAGAAAGTGTGCAATTCTCTGTTGAAGCAAAAGGAAATACAATTCCCTCGTCACCTGATTTCCATCCTGTAAAAACGCTACCCTCTTTAATCGGTTGCGTTGGCTCATTTACCATATTCCCGCTTTTAACCCAAACCACCTGATGAACCTCATCGTTAGCCACAAACCTTACTTCGTCAAGGTCAGAACAGCTTACATCAGTATCCGCATTATTAAGATTTATATTTGTTCTCCCGATTTTTTCAAGCGTACTGTTAAGATATGTAAGTTCAACCGGTTTACCGTCAAAGCTTATCGAAACAAGCTTACCCTCTTCATATCCGCACGCCATCGTATGCTCTGCACCATCAGCATCGGTTAATGTAATTGTGTCATCCGTGTTATACACAATATCCGTGTATCTGACACCGCCACCAATAATCTGAGCAATACTTTGCATAATCTCATAGGTAGTGGCACTTCCAGGGATTTCAACACCTTTACCGGTCAGGTTGGCAATACCTAAAGCGTTGGCATTTTCAATCTGTGTTTTTAATTCCTGCACGCTTACCATTATTCTGCACCCCCTACAATGGCGGATATTTCCTCAACAATGCTCATCTGAGCTTTCAGTTCTTCAACATCGTTTAAAACACTCTCAAGAACCTCGCCATACATCACAAAGGCCTGATTAACCGCATTTGCGTTATACACCTGATTTTCGTTGTAAGCTATATCAACGCCTTCAAATTCGGATACGACGCTGTTTGTGCTAAAGGCAATATTGTTAATTGCCTTGGCGGAATAATACTGGTTGTTGGTTGCATCAGGCGTATATTCAAAAAGCACATTGGAGTCAATCATATTCTGCCAGTAATCACGAAGCATTCCGCAATATATTTCATAATCAAAAACCTTGGGTAGGGATTCTTCGGATATTTCATCAGAAAAAGAGCCGGGCTCAACAAAAAACATTGTGGGCTTTGGAGAATACATAATTTCTGTTTCGCCCTCACCTTGTCGATAGGCATAAACCCCTAAAACACAATTACCGGTTTTAAGAGCAGGAATCTTACACCAGCCATCAATCAACACAACGGGAATACCATTAAAAATCGCGGTAACACATAGACCGTCAAAACATTCAGGCAAAATGAATTCGCATTGATTTACGCCGTATTCACCTTGATTAACAAGGGTAAGTTCGGTAACCATAACCTGTTTTTCCGTAACCTTAACCTTCATTTCACCCCTCCTTATGAATATTTTTTATACATAGCCTTAAGATAGCTTTTGTATGAGCCGTATTTTGACTTGATGCTATTGTTTGAAGCGTATTCAGTTTCTGTCATAATACCCGGATAACCTGTAGCGTAATAAAATTCTTTATATGATTCGGGATAATTTATAATCTCGCTTGACTTCTTTTTATCGGTATTTGAGGTACTTTTACTGTTTGAAGCATAAAGCTTCTGGAGTGAGAGTGCATAATTTCTGTCGGCATTTGCCTGGTCACGCTGTGCCTCTGCCTTTTTGAAAGCCATTTCTTTTTCAAACTCTTCCCTGTCAAGCTCATCCTTGTATTCTTTGAATGCAAACTCTCTGTCGTTTTCCCAGGCATCAACAAGCTGAAGAAATTGTTCGTATTCCGCATCGGACATAGCCATCAATCTGTCGAGAAGATATTCGCCGTCCTTATAGTAGCGTTGCACTTCATCAATATATTTTTCATAATCATCACCATCAAGGGAACGCAAAAGCTTAACATCCTCAAAAAGCTTGTCGCCTTCATCACCATATTGCTCATAGGCCCTGTCCCTTAAATCGAGGGCAACCTCGTTAAGGTTATCCAGGTATTCGTGATACGCCTGATTACCTGCAGTAACTGCATAAGAGTTGGAGTAACCACCCGTCAACGCAGAGGCCTCACCAACTGTGTCCATCATGGCTTTTTTACCATTCTGTGCATAAAGCTCTCTGTACTGCTCATAAAGAGGGTCAGCATTAAGATTATATGAAAACTTTTCTCTGTTGAGAATCTCCTGCAAAACGCCCTCAATCTCATCCGAATACTTGCTGTCATATTTATCGGGTGTTTTCTTCTCCCAATCGGAAAGCTTTTTTTCAGCATTTTTCACAGATTTGCTTTTCGCGTAGGTAGGACGTTTTTTTGTTGTGGCAGTAGTGCTTTTTTTACCCGATGTACTCTTAACAATAGTATTCTTAGTGGTTGCGGATGCACCTGTTGTCAGGCTTGACCAGGTATTATTACCAACAATACCATCCACAGAAAGATTATTTTTCCTTTGATAATCTTTAACCGCCGCCTGAGTTTTCGAGCCAAACTGACCGTCAACATCAAGCTTGTAGCCTCTTTTGTTCAGCTCATTCTGAAGCTTTTTTACATCATCTCCGGAAGAGCCGTATTGTATTGTTTTATAAGACATATTTACCTCACTTTCATTTCAGTTTTATTCTCTGTATGCGAAATAAACACCGCTTACATAAATGTAATCGCCCTCTTCAATGGTTTTATCGCAGCTTACAACCAACTGACCGGTTTCGTATCTTATACCACCCTGACCGATTTTATCAGTAGCTGAATTTATACTTACTGAAACAGGTGTAAAAAGCGTTGGAATTTTAGAAAAGGTTGCCACTATGTGAGCATTTCCTGCGGAAAGATTCTGAGCGGCAGTAAACCTTAAACGCACCACAACCAATTCCATTGCAGGAAAATATCTTATAATACCTCTTTTATTTGTAACAACGGAGGATGGCTCAACATCAACCCCTTCGTAAAAGAAATCACCCTTGACATTCAAGTCCCACGCAACAGTAAGCTCATTATCCCTTTCTGCATAGCATCCAAAAGACGCACCCTTACCACCTTTTCTGATATTGAAGGGTATATCTGCACTGGGAACAAATTTCTCAATAAAATCATTTTCTCTTGTAATACTGTCAGTAAGTTTAAAGCAGACGTTGTAGGAATTGTTGTTAAGAAACTCACCCCCAAGAATACATGGATTTTCGGTTATTTCAATTTCACCGCTGAAAGAATCCGATTCCGAGGGTTTGTATTTATATGTAAGCTTTGGTTGGTTTTTTGAATTCAGGGAGCTGTAATTGCAGTTCAGGTCTGCCAGAAGATATGTACCGCTTGTGGTTTTATTGCCGTTTTCATCACATCTTGAAAGACTATTAACTGTTACTGATGGTGCAGAATACCTGAGAACTGAAATTGTTTCCGATTTTTTCACAGAAAAACCTCTGCTGTCTTTCACAGTTATGCTCACTTCAACATCTCCTGCACTTACCAAATCAAAGGTTGCAGGTAGCTTTGTTTTTGAAGAAGAGCCGACCTTTGCAGTATAGGACGAAGCACTTGCACCATGCTTAAGGCTCAACCCTGAAATACTGAGCCTTATCTGACTTTTACCCTTTACATATTCATCCATTTCTTCAGGAACTGCATTATTTATTCTTTCGGCAACAAGGGTGAATTCAGGCAAAAATTCTGCAGTTTCAGGAATTGCCAGAGTCAAAGTATATGACTTGGAACCAATTGATTTTGAACCCTTATATGTGGTCAGCTTAACGGAAATTTTTCCACTTTTGGAATTTGTTATTTCCTCTGCCCAGGAAAGTGGAATTGTATAGTTTTTTTCCGTAACTCCTGCACTTAAAGTATGAGTTTCCGAGGAATCACCCAGACTCCATTTTATTTTGTGAGTAAAGGATGATGAGAGAGAAGAAATGGTCGCCTTAACGCTACCTTCAGGATTTACCTTTGATTTTGAAAGAGTCAAAGATGAGGCTCTCGGAATATCGGTACATTCAAATTCACCGCTTACACTACCACCTGTAAGGCTCGTGCCACCCATAGTAAAGCTGCCACCCACCGAAAGGGAAAGTGAGCCGTCATCATTATGGGAAACATCACCTGTCCAGGTGGCAAGGGTAACCTTTACAGAATTTCTTGTATCAATGGAAAGATTTTTTTCAACCTTGGTTTTTCCGCCAACAGTAATCTTGGCGGTGTTCGCACTTTCTGTAAGGTTGTATGCAGATGCAGAATAGCCGTCGTTTCGCTTTAAATATAGCTTTACGGTTACATTACTTTTGTTGTCCGTAACACTCTGGGAATTCTGCTTTACATTAAGCCAGGTATCATATTTGCTACCCGATGAGCCCGAGCAGCTACCGAAAATGTTAATTGCCACTTGACCACATCACCTCCAGACCATTTTCTGTAATATCAAAGGTAAAATACCCGTCAGAGCTATTACCTAATTTTAAATAATCAAGAATTTCTGCCCTTGTTATGTAGAGATTGCTTCCCGAAATATATGCAACCTCATAGCTACCCTGTATAAAGGAAAGGCGGTCATTGGTAAAACGAGCCTTTATATTACTGTCGCTTCTGCCGATTTCAATGCCGTAAACATCATCTTCAAGCTTACCTCTGCGTATATAAACATCCAAAGAAGAAACAAGCTCCTGAACCTCACCGCCAACGGTACTCAGCTCATCTTCAACACTTGCAATACTTTCGGAAAACACTTCCGTAATACCTTGTGCAGTCTGTGAAATCTGTGAAGAAACACGCTCCTCCAATTCCCCTAAATCTGTTTTGGCAGAATAAATATTTTCAACCTGGGATAAAATTTCCTGTGCCTGAACAGAAAAATTTGCATTATTGGACTTTTTGAAGCTTTCCAAATCCGCAGTTATTTCTTCGGTGGTTGTTGCAAGAGCCGAAATACCTTGGGCAGTCTGATTCAAAGCTGTTTCAACCTGGTTTTTGTATTCGCCGAATTCAGATGCGGTGGCAAACTCGCCTTTTGCACTTTGAAGAATTTTCTCTTCACTACGTTCAATTGCGGTGGAATAATCCAGCTCAATTTCTTCCGCAGTTCTTATAATCTGCTCTTTTAATTCCTCAAAACGCTTAAGACTTTGATTTTTAAGGCTGATTATATTCTGCTTTTCACTTTCCTTATCCTTTTGAACCTCCCTTTTCAATGCTTCAATTTCACCCATTGATTTCTCACCCAAAGCAAAAGCCAGGGTTTCATTGAGCTCATAAAGATAGTTTTTTAAAAGGAAAAATCTGTTATCAACTGAATATACGGGCGAAGTGAAATTTGGCACAGATAAATTAAGGTCGTACATTCAGTTCACTCCCCGATTCAATTTTTCGTGAAACACCAAATACCTTAACCTTTCCTTTACCGCTTATTCTTATTCTCAGGTGGTCACATCTGGGCGAAATGAAGGGTAACGAAAAGGAGCCCGTATTTTCAACGCAAACGCTCATTTGCCTTTCCCATTTCCCCTTTGAATCAACCTGAAAATCCACATTCACTCTGGCACCCTTTTCACCAAAAAGGCGTATTACAACACCTGAATAATATTTGTTTTCAGGAATATCGAGACCCCAAAGACCGGTTTCACAGCTCCACTCAAAATCTTTTTCAACAGTCCAACCCGAAAGCTCTCCCGTAAAATTACCATAAAGATTTTCGCCATCAACAATTCCCAGCATAGCTATATCGAAGCCCATATCCATAAGAAAATATAAATTCCCGTTATGATTTGCAAATTCCTTAATAGGAATGCCATCCTCCTTGTGCCACAGGTTTTTTGTTTCATCATAGCTAAAAAGCACCCGTTCACCATTTTTATCACTCATGCAAATGTAGTATTTGTTAAATAAAGCACCTGCCACCCCATTGGTATAATAGGTGTCCCCCAATGGAGCAGAAATATCAACGGGCACACCTCCCTCAAAGGCACAAATGCCGTTGGGACTTTTATAATAAAGGGTTTCATTAACAAGGCAAATGGATTTGTGGGACCCCTTCTGCACACCTCTTATATACGAGGTGTTGACTGTGTATGGTGGATTTTGCCCGTAGATTTTATGTATACAATGTTCTTTAAAAAAAATCACATAGCCTCTGTAAGAAACCGCACCGGTAAAATCTCCGTCAGTACCCACAGTTACTGCATAAGAGTCGGTAGAAATACCCATAAAGGAGTTAAAGTTTTTAGGGTCACCTAATTTTGATGCATAGATTTCATTTTTTTCGGAATTGCAACCCCAAAGCCTGTTAGAATTTTCGCAAACGAAGTCCATTTCAGGAAGCTTTCTTTCAATTCTGATTGGCTGTGTCTGATTGATTGTATTGGGGATTATTCCCGTAACTGTAATAAAATCATCACCCTTGTGGCGAATAATATGGGCTCCGTTTAAATCCTCGTTTTCAAATCCGCTTAAAGTAACTCCGTCGTAAATTTCAAATTGTTTGCCAATACCTGCACATGAAATTCTTACATAGGTTTCTGCCAATTCAATCCACATGCCCAAGCCTTCGCTGTATTGCTTTAAAAGGTTGGGTGTAACCGAAGTATCAAGCCACAAACTGCCGTTTACAGGCTCTTCAGGTTCAACAGAAGAAATAATATAATCTTCATATAATTCTCCATCACCCTTTGAAAGAGAGCAGGTAACATTCACACCCTCATCAGTAATAAAAACTGCCTCCAATGAGCCATAATCAGAAAGGTCTGCCGTATTAAGGTAAACCTTATCGGGGAAAATAATCACCTTTGCACCCATGGACACAAATTGCCTTTCAACCTCAATATCAGGGAAATAAAGACCTGTAACCGCTTCACCACCATAATAAAGCTGACCATTGTTGATATACATAATCTTGCTCTTACCAAAAAGACCATGAAGTCTTGAACTATACACGTCAAAGAAAGCTCTTTTGTTTCTTGGCGAAAGCAAGGGATAATCCTCACCGCCCATATTACGTTCATCATAAAAGCAGTTATCAGAAATAACGGAATTATGATTAAATCCGCCAAAGGAAGAAATCAGCTCCTGAGTTTTTTCCTGTTCATAAACAGTAGGGTTATACATCATATTCCCCCATTTTCAAATCTGTATTTACCGGAAGCTTGTTCCCACGGTTTATGTAATCGTGCATTTCCTTATACATACGGTTAAAAAGCATTGCAGAGTTGTTGTACCTGCCTATTTCACCATTCATATAATCAAGCTTCATATTAAGGTAAAGGGTGTAAATTTCAAGGTATTCATCAGGAGCTTTAACTGTAGCCTCAAGAGGAATCTCTTTACCATAACCAACATATTCCTTATCACCACGGGGCTTTAAAATCTCACCCCAAATTTTCAAATCCAATTGGGAAATCCAACGCTTTTTAGTAAGAATAGAAACATTATTCGTTCTCTCACTATCAAAATTTTCAATAACTTCTGCAAGTGTCATATGTACCTCCATTCTGTCGTATAAGTCACCAGTCTCCAGTCTCCAGTCTCCAGCTTTTATAATAAAAGCTTTATTGTTCTGTTTTTATTTTGAGATTAAGATAGATGTAAATTTAGAATAAAAGAGTTTTTGCTTCAATTCTGGTAGCTGGCAGCTGGCGACTGGTAGCTAAGAAAACTTAAGTTTTCTTCTACTGGCAGCTGGCATCTGGCATCTTAAATAGATATATTCGCATCAATATATGCCGCCGAAACTGCCGCCATAGCCTCGCTGTTACGGATAACCTCTGCAAAGCGTTCGGGCACTTCAACTGTCTTGCCTGTCTGAACAAGAATTCTTTCTCCGTTCACAGCAACAAATCTCTCCGTATCATTTCTCCCTTGCTTGGGAATAAACACACTCACAAGCTCTTCGTTTGTTTTCTTTGTCTGATTATTTTTATTAGCCATAAATATATTTCCTTTCGTTATTTAGTAGCCAGTCACCAGTCGCCAGTCACCAGCTTTTATAACAGAAGCTTTATTGTTCTGTTTTTTATTTTGAGATTAAGATAGATGTAAATTTAGAATAAAAGAGTTTTTGCTTCAATTCTGGTAACTGGTAGCTGGCATCTGGTAGCTAAGAAAACTTTAGTTTTCTTCTACTGGCAGCTGGCGACTGGTAGCTTATAATTTAGTTTTCTTCCGCAGTACCGCTGAATGTAGACCCGCTTTCAATTCTCACAAGGTATTCCTCAACAAGTCTTTTTGCGGTTTTAAGTCCCTTCCAACCGATAGAGGAACGCTGATTGAGAGGGTCGTTGCCATAGCCCTTCTGTTTAACGATGTGTTCCACACCACCACCTGTAACGCTTGTTACACCATAAGCATCTGCACCGATAATAAGGGTTGCAAATACCGCAGGGCCGTCGCCATCCTTCCAGATTTTTGCCTCTGTGCTTTCAACAAAACGCACACCGCCAAGGCAACCGATTTCGCCATTGAGCATATTTTCGGGTGTGGCATATTTCTGCACCTCCATCCACTGATTGCCCGCCTCCTGCATAAGGTCATACGCAACATAAGGGTGAATAATACCCACATAGTAGCCATCAATTTTGGGAGCATTCATTGCCTTAAGCTCAGCCGCCGCCTTAAAAACATCCTTAACACGAAGAAGTGATGTTGAGTCAATCTGACTTCTTGATGTAACCTCTGTTTCTGTACCATTTGAAACCTTGGGGCAGTAAAGCACGTTTGTACCGCCAACAATTTCGTTACGTACAATGGTATCCATTGTAAGACCGGCCTGAGATGCGAGCTGCTTTGTAGCCTCAACAATGGTGTTGTCAACCGCTGTAAGCTCAAGCATATCAGTCTGCTCAATGTAATCACCATACTGTTCAACAGTTGCACTTACTGCAGAAACATTAAGCTTGTTGCCTGAAGGAGTCACACCCTCTGTAAGAGGTGTAAGCGCCTTGGGAAGAGAAGAGAATTTTCTGAATTCAATAATCTTACCGCCGTTTTTGGGAATATCACGCTTCTGACCAAACTGGTCGTGAACAAGGTAAGGCGAAGCAAGAGTAATAAGAGTTTTATCATAAAATGTTTTCATTTCTGCGGAAAGATTTTCGCTTGTTGTAGAGTTCACAACATCACCTGCCGCAAAAAGCTGAATGTTAGTTTTAAGAAGTTCTTTCATTAAAAATCCTTTCCGAGAACGGTCAGAATTTAATATTCGCACCATTCTCAACCTGTTTTAAAATTTTGAGTATGTCTTTTGAGGTAAGAGCATTAACATCAACCGCCGTCACTACCGCACTTTCGGAAGAAATACCGTTTTCAAGAGGACGTCTGCCCTTGGTTTCAATATTTTTAACCACCTGCTCACGAACCTTATCGGCAGTGTAAGCCATAGCACCCGAAAGAATTTCATCCTTATGAACAATTTCATAAGCCGCCCTTAAAGGTGCACCTGAAAGTACAAGCTGCGAAAAAAGTTTAGAGGAACGAAGCTCGTTTCTTAAATCGAAATCAGGATATGTTTCTTTAATACTACCACTCTCTTTAAGCCATCCCGAAATCCGATTTCTCAAACGCTCTGCATTTTTCGTTTCAATATGGTCTTCTGTTTCTTCATTGATAACATTTTCATTTTCTATACTTGCCTCATCATTAAGAACATCAGACTCATCCATTCCGGATTCCGCATCTTGGATTCCGCATTTTTCCAAAAGCATCTCCTCTTCACCCTCTGCAACCCCATATTTTTCCATAAGGGAGCTGACAACAGGCGAAACTCTGCTTTTGTATTCCTCCAGTAGCTTTGTTTGCTTAAAGCGTTTGTCGATAATACTCTGTGTCTTTTTGGTGAATTGGTCCTTGAATTTTCCGCTTATAAGCTGAGAAAACTCCTTTTCCAAATCCACATTTCCAGTACCATTCTGCCCGGCGTCAGCATCTCTTTCGCCCGTTTCCCCGTTACCGTTTTCAGCTACCCCACCGCCAAAAAGCTGTAAATCGGGAGTGTACCAAAGTTTTTCCATATTTTTTTCCTTTCTACATTAAGTAAAAGTATTGCAAATTTATCATCCCTGTTTCATCTTTGATGAAATAGGGAGGGGGACCGCGTTAGCGGTGGTGGGTTGCCCCGTAAAGATTACCCTTTGTAAAAGTAACGCAAGGTTATTGGTGGGTTGCCCCGTTCCCTCTTTGCTTCGTTGATGAATGGAATAATAAACCTGCACCCAAAATCCATCGTCTTTCCGAAGTGTCATATATAAAAATCCCCTTGGGATTTTTAGTTAAGAGTGAAAAGTGAATAGTGAATAGTTTCGGGTCTGCGACGCAATTATAAATGTTCGGAAGCGAAGCTTCCCCGACATACACCGCAGGTGTATATCATATTTTCGAAGAAAATATATCATGAACATTGTTCATATCATGTTGCCGTCAGGCAATATATCATTTAAAAATGATATCCGTCTGCGACGGATGATATACCTTCGGCATGATATCCACTTCGTGGATGATATATTTTGCTTCGCAAAACATTACAAAACACTTCCCGCTATCTTATTTATCACACTTGCTTTCCCCTCAAACTCCATCATAGAAAGTGCCATAACAGCCTGACTTCGCATTTCAGGGTTAAAAAATCCTGCATTATACAACTGCAAAGCCAACTCATTCTGACTTATTCTTGTAAAAGGTGTTGCCGTCTGTGCACTTACCTTAATATCAAAAATAGGCTTTCTCATACCCATTTCAATACCAAAGGTTGAACCCTGATTTCTTGCAATAATTGTGGAATTATCATAGGAAACGAACTCCTGCTCACCATTGGGTGAAACAATCCTGAAAAATCTCGGCTCATCATAAAACTGACGGACAAGCTCAACAGCAAGGCAATTAAGCTCCGAAAAAGCTCTGTAGCCACCCTTGACCATATCACGGGTAAGCTTACCCCCTGCCTCCTGAAGTGCCGCAATAGCACTTGCGGCAGTAACACCGCTTGAAACACCGCCCTGAGAAAAATCTCTGTTACCGCTTGTTTCCTTAAGCTCATCAATTTTGGAGTTAAGAATACCAAGATAAATCTCAGGGATACCGGAAATTTTAATTTCTCTTATACTGTCCTCACCCAGATTAGAACCCGAAACATGAACAAAGCTGTTTGACCAATCGGCAAATTCCTCTTCATTAACCGCACCTGCGGAGTTTATAAAATATCGTGGCGTTGTTGCCATAGAAGCATTTTTCACAAGAGAATTTGAAAGAATGTCAATCTGTTTCTGAGCATCCTTCATAATATCTATGTAACCAAAGCCACAGGGGGTGCCCTCCTCCACAAACAAAGTGTCAAAAACAAATGGATATTTTCCGTGGTCATAGAAGCCACGCTCCTGATATTCCGGGTCATTTTCCGATGCATAAAGAAGCTCGCCGTTGCAGAATTTGCAATAGTGAACAGTTTCCACACCATTAAGGATTTTCTTGTAATATCGGTCAATAACCGCACTTTTATCCTTGGTGTCAACACTGTCATCATATACATATTTGGCAATCTCGACAGATGAGTTACCTAATTTCCCTTTAAGCTCAGGATACATTGAAATTAGATTTTCGTTATCAATCAGTTCAACGTGAAAGATGTTTTTGCTTTTCTGAATATCCTTGATACCCGGCTCCCAGAAAAGGTTAAGAATATCAATCTGCTTGATTTCAATATCACCAAGACCATTGTTTTTCAAAGGATTCCAGAATATGCCGTAAACTGCAGTCCCGGCCTTAAGCTTATACCACCAGGCATCGCTATAGATTTTTTCAAAATCATTACGCTCAAAAATAACGGGCAGAATCTGTGAAAGTATTTCTGCAGATGAGCTGTCGCTTTCCTCTCTGGGTAAGCAAGTCACCTGAGGGAAGTTGTCCATAGCATCTGCATGCTTGTTGGCAATGGAGTTAAAAAGCCAGGCAGAAGCATTTTCGTTTCCCTTGCTACCATTCAGTGTGTCCCAGTGGCGTAGCCTGAACCATTGCTCATTCTCAACAATTCTGCTTTCAAGACTACTCTTACCCTCTTTGTATTTCTTCAGAATATCAAGAGCTTTCTCAACTTCATCTGAGCCGATAACACCGACTTTGCCTATGATATTTTCTTTATTTACATTTGTTTCTGTCTTTTTAATTATGTCTTTTTTCAACCTCTCACTCCTTCAATATGTAAAAGTATTACGAAGCCTATCATCCCTGTTTGCGTCAGCAAATAGGGAGGGTGGGCGTTTGTGAGCGCGTCCAGTGGACGATACAGCGAACAAAAAGCCCTGGGCGCAATAGGGAGTATTGCGAAGTGAACAATGAGCAAGACGACCATATTGCAACCGGTTGACCACGCCTTTGGCGTGGTGGTGGGTTGCCCCATAAAGATTACCCTTTCTTGATGAGAGCAATAATAAATGGATAAATTAAAATTTCCAACCCTTCTCATCAACGATGTAAAGGGGGAACGTGGCAACCCACCACCATTCCGCCCGAACTATAATTCAAAATAATCATTTCACCCGAAATATATACATAGTTATAATTTACCCATTTAAGAATGGTCCCCCTCCCTATTAGCCTAACGGCTAACAGGGATGATAATAACTCTCCGCTTCAACTTTTTCGCAACTCCAACGGGTCATCCCCCAACACCAGATTTTCTTTCCTCACCCTGGGCTTTATTGGTCTTGCCATACACATATACCTGACCTCGTCCGCAATATGGTCCTCGCCCGTTGTGTCTAAATCCTCAGGATTTGAAACGCTGAAGGTCAACTCCGGCATTGTCCTGATAAAGCCCTTGCATGTATTGAACACATACATCATAGGAATACCGTTTTCGTCAAAGGACAGACGATAATGCACCTGCATCCAACCGGGTAAACGTTTGTTATCCCCCTTGTTGAAAAATATCCCATTTCTGTTGGCAGCCTCAATAATTGCTTCGCCTCGGGAAGCATCCCATATAGATGGGTCTGAAACGCCCAGAATCTGCTTACCCTTGAGCCAACGGTGTTCCCTTTCGATTCTGGCTATTTCAGAAAAAATCTTTTCCGGTGGCCATTTCACACCCTCGTTGTGAGTTTTGCTGCAACCATACAGCTCCAGTATTCTGTACAACCTGCCATCATAGTCCACCGCCCACCAGGCACAGGAAAATGGCTTGGCATAGCCAAAGTCAAAGGAACGGTAAATAACCCAATCACGTGGTATTTCGAAAGGCTCAATCACGTGAGTAAATTCCCCATCCTTATAATGCAAGGGCAAATCTCTGAACTCCTCAAAAAACTGTCCGTCAAAAATATCCCAGTTACCAAAGCGGTGAGCCTGACGGAGCTTTTCGGGCAGAGAATCAAGCACCTTAACGTACTCCGGATTAGATTTCATAAGCACGGTGTTGTCATCAATTGTGGCAGGAATAAAAACATAGTCGTCAGGGTCCTCATTTTCTTCATATCTGCCCTTGACAAAAAGCCGTTTAAACCAGTTATGCCCAACACCACCGGGGTTACCTGTAAAATACATACGGGGCTTAAAATCAGAACGGGTTGTTCTGTTGCAGGTTGTTAAAAACTGTATCTGCGAAAAAGTAAAATGAGTACATTCCTCCACACCGATAACATCATATTCCTGACCCTGATATTGATAGATATCGTTTTCCGTATCACAATACCCAAGGCGGATACGTGAACCATTCGGGAAAATAAAGGCTCTTTCATCACGCTTATAACGTGCAATTCCGTTAAGCTGTGCAAGCATTGGCAAAAGATGATTTTCACGAAGCTCAGGCAAAGTCTTACGCAGAAGCAAAAGCTTCAAGCCGCTATATTCGAGAGCCAATAAAATAAATTTTGTTCGTAACGCCCATGATTTACCCCCACCACGAGCCCCACCATAACCAATAAAGCGATTATTACATTCAAAAAACAACCTCTGCTTTTCATTAGGCGGTGAAATAATCAACTCCTTCATAAAATCACATCCCCCCCTCCACACTTAGCACTTAGCACTTAGCACTTCGCACTATTTACAATACTTCTCCATTTCCTTCTCAAACCTGATAATGATTCCATCATCACAACCGGAAAACCCGTCATACTCACTCAAAAGATCGTAAAGCTCCTTCAGTGCACCAACGCTTTCTTTTAAAAACTTTGCATCAACCTCAGGCTTACCCGTAGCCTTAAAATTCTTCCGTGCTTTCTTTATAATGTCATCAATCAAAGCACTCATATTCTCCGTAGCAGAAGAAACGCACTTCAAAGTCTTGTCCGAATTTTTATCTTTCTTTTTATCATTTTTAATATCAGTTTCTATTTTTCTTCAACCCCATTCCCCATTACGCATTCACCTCAGCCCTCTATCATACAACTCATTCACTCTTTTATAATGAATACAGTTTTTGCCAAGCTCGCAGGTACAAACCACATTTTCAAACATAAGCTTTTCCTTTTTGTTTCTGAAAAAGTGCTTGTCAACAGTTCCTTTTATAACACCCTCGCAGGCGATATAATCATTACCCTCACCCTTGTAAAACGGGCAACCAATTTCAATATCAATAGCTTTCGGCATATATTCCTCCTGATCATAATTAAACGCTTCTGAAAACCTCTTTTGCTTTGCGAGTGGAAAAACCAAAACCGGTGCTCGAACGTTTGTTCGTTTTGATTTGTGCACATTATAGCCCCTTTTTCAAAACTCCGCAACCCATTTTCGAACGTTTGTTCGATTTTTGTACATTTGCACAAAACAACAATATTTCTTTAATGACAATTTAACGAAAATAAAAAAAATTGATTTTTGATGTGACTTTTTTCCATTTTTTGTCATATATGATGAAAATTGAAAAACGAAAAATACCAAATGCAGAGTTAAGCCACCAGTCCCAGTCGCCAGTCACCAGCCACCAGCCACCAGCCACCAGTCGCCAGCCACCAGTATGTAAAAGTATTGCGAAGCCTATCATCCCTGTGCCGAAGGCATAGGGAGGTGGCAAGGAACACGACCGCCGCCTGTGGCGGATGCAGGGAGTGTGAGTTGGCGTAGCGGTCAAAATTCTGTAAAGCGAATAGCGAACAAAGAATTTTGGGTACCGCAAGTGGACTTACCATAACTTCCCTTTTGAATAATGTTCCAAGCGAGGGTTTAACTCACCATTTTTGGTGGTGGGTTGCTCCCTACCCATCCCCCTTTGTAAAAGTAACGCAAACTAACGGAGGTACTATGAACAAACAACAAACATTACAAAGTCTTTCAAATGTAACAAAAACCTATCTGCGAATATCACAGTTAAAAACTGTTTTAACCATATTCTTTGTAGGTTATACTTTAATAAAAATTATAAAAACAATGCGTAGTTCAATTTGAACTACGCATTTTATACATTATGTTTATTATTTTTTGCTGTTGTACACGATGCAATTAAAAGTCGTATTATTTTCCCGCATTTATCATTCAAGCACTTATATGTGTTATCATCAATCCGCCTTGTTTTGTTCATCAACTTCAACCAATAACTGACCTCATTTGCTTCTTTTAGTGCAATTTCTAGTTTTGCTATAAAATCAGCCCTGCTATGAGCATATTGTGCTTCGTGGATATTTGCTCCAACAGAAGTACCCGCTCTACCAAATTGATTGATTATATAAGCACTCTTGGGAGTAATAATGCTATCTGCAGTATTAACAACTTCTACAGCAAACTCCATAGATAAATCCACTAATTGATTTTCTTTCATAATTCAACTTCATTTAATGATATATTGCCTGACGGCAATATGATATAAAACAAGTTTCATGATATATTTTGCTTTGCAAAACATGATATAATATCCTTACATAATGCACGAAGTGCATATCATACCCCTAAGGGTATATCATGCTGAAGGTATATCATCCGTCGCAGACGGATATCATTGATAAGATTAGCTTGCTAATCTTATCATAAGCTCTGCAAATAAACTATTCGCCCAGGCAAACCAAGGTCTTGTGAAATCGGTATCATCATTTTTGTGGAATGATTCGTGCATAAGGAATGCACCTGCGTGAGTAGTTGTGAGCATTCTTATACACTCTTTTATTTCCTCTTCATCCGTTGATGTAAGAGCCTGCATTGTAAGAGCGATATGCCAGATTTTATCTGTACCCGTATGGGGACTGCCGATACCCTTTGCAGCCGAACCCTCAAAATACCAAGGGTTGTTGTGTGAAAGAATGAACCTTCTTGTATTCTGATAAATTTCATCATCAGGCTTAACATAGCCAAGATATGGTGCAGAAAGAAGGCTGGGTGAATTTGCATCATCCATAAGAAGCATATTGCCCATACCATCTGTTTCATAAACAAACATTTTGCCGTAATGGTCGTGCTCGTAAACGCCGTGTTCTTTGATACCCTCATCAATATCAAAGGCAAGGGAACGGCATTCACTTTCAAGCTTTGTATCCTCATAGCCCTCACTTGCCATAACGGCAGCCTTTTTAAGTGCACAAACCGCCATCATATTTGACGGCACAAGGTATCCGTAAAGGCATCTGTCATCAGACGGACGGAAGCCCGACCAGGTCATACCTGTATACAAAACATCGTTACCCTTACCCCCGTTGGGAAGAGTGTCAATTGAAGGGCAATCGGTACGATTGAAATAATATGTAGAATTCTGGAAATGGTTCTGCTCACGCTTGAAAACATCAACAATCTTCCACATCATCTGATGGAATTCTTCTGTGAAGATTGATGTATCAAGAGTCTGGCTGTAATACTGGTGAGCAAGGTAAAGGGAAGCACAAAGGGAATCCACCTCGTACTTTCTCTCCCAGATAAGCTCATGCTGAAAATCTGTTTCATCCTTGTGGCTTTTGGAATTGGGAACTGCATTAAAAGCGTTTGCGTAAGGGTCAAGGCAAACAAATTGTGCATGACGTGCGATAACGCTTTTTATAATATTTTTCAAATCCTCATCCTCATTAACATAGCGGATGTAATGTGTAAGCTGTGAGGCACTATCCCTGAGCCACATTGCAGGAATATCGCCTGTTATAACAAAATAACCGCCGTCATCAAGTTTTGTAACGGTTGTTTCTATAGTGTTCAAAAAGCATCCCTTAAAAAACGGAGCCAGTTCAGGGTATTTAACCTTGAGTTTTTCTGTAATTTCATCTGCTTTTTGCAAAAGTATCTTTGGAATATCCATAAAAATCTCCTATGAAGTTTTTTGCCAATACATTTCATTCAGTATATCACGCCATATTTTTTAAAACAATGGTAATATTGCAAGGGTTTTGGCTGTCAAATTTGTAAAACTTACCGAAATTTCAAAAATGCTGAAATATTTGAAAATTGTTAATGATTTATCAATGTATTTGTAGTATAATTGCTGTGATAAAAAACCTTGGAGGTATAAAAAATGGCAAATCGTATTGTTTTAAACACAATTTCCTATCACGGAAAGGGAGCAATCGAAAACATCACCACAGAGCTTCAGAGCCGTGGATTTAAAAAAGCTTTCGTATGCTCCGACCCTGACCTTATTAAGTTCGGTGTTACAGGTAAGGTAACAGACCTTCTTGACAAAGCAGGCTTCCCCTACAGTATATTCAGCGAAATCAAAGCTAATCCCACAATTGAAAATGTTCTTGCCGGTGTTGAGGCTTTCAAAGCAAGCGAAGCAGATTGCATCGTTGCTATCGGTGGCGGTTCTGCAATGGACACAGCAAAGGCAATCGGCATCATCATCGAAAATCCCGAATTTGCAGATGTAAGAAGCCTTGAAGGCGTTGCAGATACAAAGAACCACGCAGTATTTACAATCGCAGTTCCCACAACTGCAGGTACAGCTGCTGAGGTTACAATCAACTATGTTATCACAGACGTTGAAAAGAAACGTAAATTCGTTTGCGTTGACGTTCACGATATTCCCGAGGTTGCAGTTGTTGACCCCGATATGATGGCTTCAATGCCCAAGGGTCTCACAGCATCAACAGGTATGGACGCTCTTACTCACGCTATTGAGGGCTATATCACTAAAGGTGCATGGGAAATGACAGATATGTTCCACCTTAAAGCAATCGAGCTTATTGCAAAGCATCTTCCCGGTGCTTGCGAAAACACTCCCGAAGGCAGAGAAGGTATGGCTCTTGCACAGTACATCGCAGGTCAGGGCTTCTCAAACGTAGGTCTTGGTATTGTTCACTCAATGGCACACGGTCTTGGTGCTCTTTATGATACACCTCACGGCGTTGCAAACGCAATCCTTCTTCCCTCAATTATGGCTTACAATGCAGAGTGCACAGGCGATAAATATCGCGACATCGCAAAAGCGATGGGCGTTGCAGGTACAGACGCTATGTCAGTTGAAGAAGCAAGAAAAGCAGCAGTTGACGCAGTTTATGCTCTTAACGAAACAGTTGGTATCCCCAAGGACCTTAAGGGCATCCTTAAAGAGGAAGATATCCAGTTCCTTTCAGAAAGTGCATTCGCAGATGCTTGCCGTCCCGGTAACCCCAAAGATACAAGCGTTGAAGAAATCGCAGAGCTTTACAGAGCACTCCTTTAATAACAAAAAAATTCCGTCCGACGAAAGTCGGGCGGATTTTTTATTAAGTGCAAAATGCAAAACGCAAAGTGCAAAGTGCAAAGTGTCGGGTGCTGCGCACGGCATTTATGAAAAATTCAAGGATTCAAGACAAGATTTTTTGTCCTGAATCCTTTTTTACTAACTGCTATTCGCTAATCGCTAATTGCTATCTGCTGGCAACTGGCAACTGGCAACTGGAGACTGGCGACTGGCAAGTGGCAAGTGGCAAGTTTCGGGGCGTAAAAATGTGCCGTAGAAGAATAAAAGCAAAGGTGCATCCTTACCTCTCTTCGAAGAGAGGTACCACATACATCAATTTTGTTTTTCTATCTTTACCCTTGCGAAGCTCATTTGTCACTTTCATAATCGCGTCGCAGACCCGACATACACCACAGGTGTATATCATATTTTCGCAGAAAATTTCAACACTATGACAATTAACAGAAAAGCGTTGCAAAAAGGGATACGCCCCAAATGCAACGCTTGTTTTATAATTAGATTTACCTTCTTGATGGTATATATCTGGTGAGATTACAACAAAAGAAACTTGCGGATTATCAAACGGTGCATAAGCCCCAAAAGTATTTGAAATTGTTTCTTTATCAA
>JAZNHK010000031.1:0-3629 GCA_045576915.1 Acutalibacteraceae bacterium | reverse complement strand
TGACTGGGTTGTCTTCCTAAGACCGCTTGGCCTCCGACTTATTATAAGGGTGAAGGGATTATAAGGGTGAAGGGATTATAAGGGTGAAGGGATTATAAGGGTGAAAGGATTATAAGGGTGAAAGGATTATAAGGGTGAAGGGATTATAAGGGTGAAAGGATTATAAGGGTGAAGGGATTATAAGGGTGAAAGGTTAAGGGTGAAGGGCAACCCATAACCCAAAAGACCCATAACCCAAAAACCCATAACCCGTTAATCGTTAATCGTTAATCGTTAATCATTAATCGTTATCTTTCGTTCCTCGTTAAACGTTCACCGTTCAACTATTCGTTTATAAATTTATTATTACTCCAAATAATTTGAGGGATGTAATAACCAGCAGGGTCGGTCTCGGCACTATTGCTTACACGGTCCATAAGCACGATACCCATACCATATGATGCAGCCTCTATTTCACTAGCTTTGTCGATTAGCAATTTATAGAAATAGTTATTGATATACTTTGCATAGGTATCTATATCACCTTCCATACCAGAGAACTTTGAAGCCTCGGTGAAACCTCTATCTTTCCATCCACCATCAAATAAGTCATATGAAAGACTTCTATCTGTATGCGCGTGTGGTCTATAACTTTCAACAATGTCCGCTTTTATAAAGAATCCACATAATGAGTTGATATATAATATATCGCCTTTCTTTATGGCATCTTCTAATGTCTGTTTAATTCTCAATTCTTTTTCAGTAATTGTTGGTGCCCAATAAACTTTTTTTGTTGCATTGGTTTCTTTTATTTCCACAATTTCTGCATTTTCAGGCGAAACTCTTGCCCATTCTTGTACCCATGCAGATTTGTCTGTTATGGATGTTGATGTTCCTAATTGTGTAGGGTAGTAGAAATTTGCTGTATTTTGTTTGCATTTCTCGACTTGTGTGCTGTAGTTGCTTTTTGTAATATCTTTATCTGACCAGCTGTCTGTTAATGTTGAAGCATCAAATGGTCGACCAGGGAGTGAAGAATCAAGATTACTTGGTAATCCGGTTTTTGTACCTCTTCTATAAATATTACCAGTGTAACCACGAGCTTCCCATTTATCTTTCAGTGAACCCCATCCGTTAATAATCAATATATGCTCGTGAAGATTATTTGTATCTGTTATCTTCAAGTTATCCGTATTATACGAAAGCTTAACATTATAAACTATCCCAAAGCTTTTATTTTCAATAATCGTTGGACCATCATCATAATATGCTGATGTTGGACGAGCGATACAGAATAGCTTACCTCTGGCAGATGCTACCGTGGTTGTTTGGGGATTGTATAGTGCTGTTACACTGCTATAGTTATTCCAAAATGTTTTAAGACCATTCATGAAATTGTTGGGATTACGGCTTATATTGTTACCTTCCGCCCAACCGCCGAGGTTTTCATAAGTAATAATTGCCATTGCAAACTCTCTGGGGCTGTTGTTCAAACAAGTAACAACTGCATCAATGGCGTTTTTAAGGGATACACCTGTTGTGCGGCCGTTACAAATGATATCCTGTTCTCCAAATGATTCTCCTTCTCCTGGAAGATCAACTGCAAACTCGAAACAACGAATTCCTTGATTCCATTGTTGTTCGATTGTCAATGATTGTTGAGCATATTGAGGGTTTGAAGCATATTTTGTATAAGATGCAGCACCACCTGCGCCCGGGATAGAGAGCGTTTTTACCATAACGGCTTCTCCTTCCACTTCGTCAGGAATGTATTCAACCCAGTTGGTTGCGTTTAGATTTGCATTTACAACACCTAAATTTAGATCAACATTGCTTAAGAAATTTTTCTTCTTTGCGTATACAATAGTAGCATTGCTTTTTCCATTCAATTTAGCTGTCTTCTGACCGGATGCGGTGATAATAGTGACATCTAAGTTTTTAAGCTCGTTTACAGATGCGTCGTCCAACATCATAAAAACTGTAAAAGTCACTGATTCACCAAATTTTAAATTAGAAATTTCAGCAGGGATAAATATTTGTTTATATGTGTCACCTGTGCTTGTTACCGTGTTTTCTCTACTTGTAATATTAGTAGTAAAATCACCACAAATCACGTTGTCATTTGAAACACTGAATCCTTTAATATTAGGAATGTCAAGTTCTGTGGCTCCTGTATTATCTTTATCTTCACTATTGTTTACTAATGTGATTTCTACAGCGGTAACAATAGGGTCAAATGACAACTGTACTGAATTAGATAGATTAGCAGTTGTGTTTGCTACCATATAAGCATAACGCATTGCAGGGTGAACAATGTAACCACCGTCTATCGCTTGCACGAAGTTGGTTTCGTTCTTCAATGGTGTTTGGCGGTTAGGCAAATATCCTGTCAATGTATTACCCTCGAGTTTCAGCTTGCCGGCAGCTGTTTGAGAAAGTTCATCAGCATTATTATTTGACAACTGAGTGGGAGCGGGATAAACTCCATAGAAAGTGTGGCTTGTTGTTGTGCCCCATTTAAGGCCTGATCCGCCGATAGCTGATAGTGTAGAGAAGTGTGTCTCTTCTTGTGTATCATTTTTGGGATTCTCACCGGCCTGAAGTGTGTTATTAACATAGTAGTCACAGTATTGAATGGTGCTCTCGCCGCTGCTAATGGGTTCAGCCTCAGCGCAATAGATGCGTACTTGGTCGCCTACGTACCACTTGATTTCTGTGTATTTTTCATCTGGCCATTTGTCGCCATATACGGTACGTTTCTTGTTGCTATATCCGGCTGTACCACCGAATGCAATCTCACCACCTACTTTAGCAGGACCTGATCCCATGCCAAAATTATCTTCTTGGCAGCCTGTAAATGCTATTGCCAACAAGGCAAAAAGAGAAAATATCTTAATAGTCTTCATAATTCTTGTTTTTTAGTTCCATTCACTTATATCAAAGGCGGATTTTGTATTGTCGCTATCATATGCCCCATCAAATCCTGTTTCATGTTTAGTGGCTTTTACACCACTCTCTTTTTCTGCCATTATAGAACTGGCGCATATTCCCTGTTCCATAGCCACTTGCTCTCTGTGAGTGAGTGGCTTGAGATAAATTTCTCTTTCTCTTTTCATTTCTATCTTTCTTTTTTATTCTTTTCTACTTTGTTTTTTGCCGGAATGAGTAAAGGTGTTGCTTTTTGTGCATTCTTTATCATTTTGCGGCATATATTGTCTTGGTAAATTTTCTTTACCTTTTAGTCGCGATATTGTGCGTGTGGGGAATGTTGCTTTTCTCGTGCCTTGCGTCTGCAAGGCTGTCGGGCGGGCGTTCTCCAACGACGCGCGTTACAACTGCTTGGCTGTGTGTTGGTAAAAAATATTAAACTCAGCCGTTTGCTACTTGTTTATCTGCACAAAGTTACATGAATTTTTTGTATTTTAAACTATTATTTGGTGTTTATTTTCAAATTTTTTCTCTTTTTATTTGTGTGTGTGGAATTTGATTTTCTGTTTTCCCATTGGCATTTTTTCCTTGCTTGGCGATGGATGTCGTATTTTCTGAATTTTATACAAATTTATTCACAAAGTGTCGCCGAGTGTGCAGTGGGTTGTTTGGGTTGTTTGGGTTGTGGGTTATGGGTTTTGGGTTATGGGTTGTGGGTTGTT
>JAZNHK010000030.1:0-4061 GCA_045576915.1 Acutalibacteraceae bacterium | reverse complement strand
GATATAATACTATGGTTTTTCATATGCAATACCTCCAAGGGTGATTTTTGTTACTTTTTTGACATTATATCACAGCATTTTTGGATATTCAACTGCAAAATCTCAGTAATTGCTTGACAAACAGTTCTCCTCAATGGTAAGATATTAAAAATTGAATATCGCTGTGATCAGAAAGAGTAACAGGATCATAAATGCTGCAGAGAATCCGGGCCATCGGCTGAAAGTCCGGGTGTATTTACCCTGTGAAAGTGCGTCTGGGAGCGAATTTTTTTCAAAGTGATAAATCAGAGTGGAACCGCGAGTTTTTAACCCGCCTCTTGTACCAAATTGGTGCAGGAGGTATTTTTTATAGGAGGCTATTATGTATCTTTATAATTCTTTGACCCATAAAAAAGAGCTGTTTCAGCCCAATGATCCCAATCTTGTAAAAATGTATACCTGTGGCACTACGGTGTATCACTATGCCCATATCGGCAATTTGCGCACCTACATTATGGAAGATGTGCTGGAGAAGGCACTGCGCTATACCGGCTACAATGTCAAGCGTGTTATGAATATCACCGATGTGGGTCATTTGGCATCCGATGCCGATACCGGTGAGGATAAAATGCTCAAAGGTGCAAAAAGAGAGAATAAATCTGTTATGGATATTGCAAAATTCTATACAGACGCTTTCTTTGCAGATTGCAAAAAGCTTAACATCAAAACTCCCGATGTTGTTGAACCCGCAACAAATTGTATCGATGAATTCATTACAATGGTTCAGGGTCTTATAGACAAGGGCTATGCTTATGTTGCAGGTGGAAATGTATATTTTGATACATCAAAGCTTGATGAATATTATGTTTTCAATAAACACGATAGTGATGAACTTATGATTGGTGTTCGTGATGGCGTTGAGGAAGATTCTAATAAGCGTAACAAAAATGACTTTGTTCTTTGGTTTACAAAATCAAAGTTTGAAGACCAGGCTCTTAAATGGGATTCACCCTGGGGTGTAGGTTATCCCGGTTGGCATATCGAATGTTCTGCAATCAGCCTCAAGCATCTTGGTGAATATATGGATATCCATTGTGGAGGTATCGATAATGCATTCCCCCACCATACAAATGAGATTGCCCAGAGTGAAGCATACCTTGGTCACAAATGGTGTAATTATTGGTTCCATGTTCTTCACCTTAACACTAATTCCGGCAAAATGAGTAAATCAAAGGGCGAATTCCTTACAGTTTCACTCCTTGAAGAAAAAGGTTATAACCCTCTTGCATACAGATTCTTCTGTTTGCAGTCACATTACAGAAAACAGCTTGTTTTCTCTTATGAAAATCTTGATGGTGCTGCAACGGCTTATGAAAAGCTTCTTAAGAAAATTGCAACACTCAAGCCCTGCGACAGAGATGAACTTGATATGGCGGCTGTTGAAAAACTTCAGGGTTCATTTAAAGCTGCTCTTGATAATGATATAAACACATCTCTTGCAGTTACTGCTGTTTATGATGTCCTCAAAGAGAAAACAAATGATAAAACAAAAATTTATCTTCTTAACGATTTTGATAAGGTTCTTTCCCTTGATTTGGTTGAGGGTGCAAAGAAATTTAACGAAGAAACAGAAGAGCCTGCAGAACTTGATGACTTTGCAAAGTATGTTGAAGAGCAGATTGCTTTAAGAGTTGAGGCTAAAAAAGTTAAAAACTTTGCTGAGGCTGACAGAATACGTGACGAGTTGGCATCAAAGGGTGTTACACTCCTTGATATCCGCGAAGGCACAAAATGGATAAAGGAATAAAAATTTATGACAAGTAAAGAAAGAGCAAAACTTCGTGCAGAAGCAAATGGTCTTGACCCTATTTTCCAGATTGGTAAAGAGGGTGTTACTGATGCTGTTATTGCACAGATTGAAGATACATTCAATACCCGGGAATTATTTAAAATCAAGGTGCACCTTGAATCTTCTCCTGAGGAGCCAAAGGTAATTGCACAGAAAATTTCCGAGGCAACAGGTTGCCAGATTATTCAGGTAATCGGCGGAACAATTGTTGTTTTCCGAATAAATCTTATTCTTCGTCAGAAAGCAGCGGAGAAGAAAAAACGTCAGCAGGAAAGAGCTAGAAAAGAAGCTCTTGAAAGACGTACCGAACGTACAAGAAAGAAATACAGCAGGTAAAAATTATGAGCGAAATTGTTACCGTAAACAAAAAGAAAAAAGTCGGTTCTTTTATAATCGGTCTTGTGGTGCTTGCTCTTGCGGTTACAGGCGTGGTGAGCATTGTAAAGATTGCCGTTGATAAGTTCTATTCAGGGGAAGAAGAGGTTGTTGACTATTCAGGTTATGCAGAGTTTCTGACTTGGGTTGTTGGCGTTGATCCTGATTCTTTTCAGGATATAACAAAGGCGGATAAAGAGGCACTTTTGAATATTGCCATCTGTACTCTTCTTACTGACGAAATCAAAACAGGGGAGTATAACGTAACAGAAAAAGGTCTTGTTATACCTGCAGAGGATGTTGAAGGCTACTACCTTAAAATGTTTGGTCCTGATGTTGAAATAGTACACGCAAGCGTTATGGGTTATGGTTACGAATTTACCTACGATGCTACAGCAAAGACATATACCGTACCACTTACAGGTGTAACACCGCCCTTCACTGTAAGAATTGAATCTGTTGAAAAAACAGGTGGACTTGCAATTCTTCGTGTTGGATATGTAGGTACTGACAATATAGAGGTTTCTGCAGACGGCACAATTGCTGCAACACAGCCGGATAAATACGCAGACATTACTCTTAAGGAAACAGAAACAGGATACAACCTGATATCGGTTATGGCAGTAACGGTAGGCGAACATAATTAAAATATTGAGCGAATAACTTGCCTTACCCAACTTGCAGTATCTATATACAGCGTCGTTGCGTAAGCCGTCGTTCTTCATCTCAATCTTTTAATTATATTATACAGAAGTAAATGAGCGAATAACTTGCCTTACCCGTCTCGCAGTATCTCATACAGCTTCGTCGTGTAAGCCGTCGTTCTTCATCTCAAATTTTTAATTATACTATACAGAAGTAAATAGGCGAAAAATTTGCTTTATTATCAAATCAAGGAGTTGTTAAGTATGAAAAGGGCATTATCATTGGTTTTGTGTATTGTTATGCTTTGTAGTATTTTTACAGTATCTGTAAGTGCAACAGAGGATTATTATCCGCAGTTTAATTCTGCCGTTAACAGTCTTTGGTGGTCTGTTTATTATGATGGTCAGAAAGATAATATTTATGAGTTTTCACCTAAACACATAAAATGGTACACAACGCGAGAAATCAATATTTATGAGTTTGATTCATACGAGAAGGAATTTGAATATAGTTATAACGATAAAATTTATTCATACACCATTCGTTATTTTGCAATTCCTGCAGACTTTTATGAAGCACAAGCATTAAGATACTTTAACATAAGCGATATCAACTCTTTAAGAAATGATGTTGCTCACGATCCTATATATAATGCTGAAACCAACACCTATGATATGCCCGATGCAGGTGGCTTCGGTGATAGCGTTACATATATTACAAAAGGCTATAAAAGCATTGGCGATGGTAAATACGAGGTTTACGGCTACACCGTTGAGCAGGCTTATGAAAAGCCCGATGATGCAGTTGAGGGCGTGGACTACATTATCAATTATGATTATCCCGTAGAAATTCTGGAATGTCTCAGAGTCACTGTTGAATATAACGGAACAGATGTTAAATTCATTTTTTGGGAAATAATTACAGTCGATGAAATGCCTGATGATACTGATTTAATTATTCATGAGCATACCCTTTCTTCTTGGATTATCGGTTATGAAGCAACTGTCAATACATCGGGTTATAAATATAAGGAATGCACAGGATGTGGCGATGTTTTTGAGTTCACTGAAACTCCCCAGCTTAAATGTTCAAAACCCAAGCTTAAATCAATTGAAAATACCGAACATGGTGTCTTAATCAAATGGGGAACAGTTAAAGGTGCAGATAAGTACAATGTGTAAAGTCGGTGGCCAAGCGGTCTTAGGAAGACAAC
>JAZNHK010000029.1:0-9994 GCA_045576915.1 Acutalibacteraceae bacterium | reverse complement strand
AGGCTGATTGCCTTAATGATGGTACTAAAGAACGTGTATGCACAGGTTGTGGATATTCACATGAAACAGTAACAATTCTTGCACTTGGTCATGAATATGATGATGGTGTAGTAACAACAAAGGCAACATGTGAAACTGACGGTGTCAAGACATTCTCTTGTACAAGATTGGGTTGTGAAGATACATACACAGAAGTGATTGTTGCATTTGGTCACGATTATATTGGCGAGGTAACAACAGAAGCAACATGCGAAGCAGATGGTGTTAAGACATATACTTGTAAGAACGCAGATTGTGGTGCAACATACACAGAAGCAATCCCTGCAATTGGTCACGCTTACGATGATGGTGTTGTAACAACAGAAGCAACATGTGAAGCAGACGGTGTTAAGACATATACTTGTAAGAATGAAGATTGTGGCGTTACATATACAGAAGCAATCCCTGCAATCGGTCACGATTACGACGATGGTGTTGTAACAACAGAAGCAACATGCGAAGCAGATGGTGTTAAGACATTTACTTGTAAGAATGCAGGCTGCGGTGCAGCATACACAGAAGCAATACCTGCAATCGGTCACGATTACGACAATGGTGTTGTAACAACAGAAGCAACATGTGGTGTAGATGGCGTTAAGACATTTACTTGTAAGAATGCAGGTTGTGGTGCAACATACACAGAAGCAATCCCCGCACTCGAACATAATTATGTTGAAAAAGTTATAAAAACTGGTACATGTATTACATACGGCACAGTTGAATTTAAGTGCGAAAACTGTGATGATACATATACAGAGAAACGCTATGGTGATCATAAGCTTTATTCAGAACCCGTTAAGAAAGGTGTTACTTGTGTAACTGACGGTAAAGAAGGTTATATGTGTGCACTTTGTGGCGAGTTTGTAGGCGAAGTTAAAGTTGTTCCTGCAACAGGTCATGCAGTGAGTAACTGGATTGTAGACAAAAAGGCAACTTGTACAACTGCAGGCTCCAAACATACAGAATGTACAACTTGCGGTGCTGTTATTGAAGAGGTAGTAATAGCTGCCGAAGGTCATGATGCGAGCGGTTGGATTACAGATAAAAAAGCAACTGTAAATGCAGCCGGTAAAAAGCATAAAGAATGTAAAGAGTGCGAAACTGTTCTTGAAACCGCTGTAATTGCTCAGCTTAAATGTGCAGAGCCTGAACTTAAAGAGGCTGTAAACACAAAGACTGGTATTAAGATTTCCTGGAGCAAGGTTAGCGGTGCAGATAAATACAGAGTTTACCGCAAAACAAAGGGTGGCGACTGGAAGTATTTAGGCTCTACAACTAAAACATCTTACACAGATGAAACTGCAAAGAGTGGCACTAAATATTACTATGCTATCAAAGCAAGAAATGAAGCAGGTAATTCTGAATTATCAAGCTCAATTTCAAGATATTGTCTTGCAGATACCACATTGAAATCAGCAACAAGCACAAAGAAAGGCGTAACTCTTAAATGGAGTAAAGTTACAGGTGCTGAGGGTTATATTGTTTATCGTAAAACCGGTTCAGGTAAATACGTGAGACTCAAAACTGTAGATGGCGTTTCTTACACTGATAAAACAGCGAAGAAGGGCAAGAAATACACCTACAAGGTTAAAGCTTACTTCAGCAAAACACCCGCTGCTTATTCCAATGAAAAATCAGTAACAGATAAATATTAAGTTTAATTGTTCAGCCACAAGTCCCTTGGGATTTGTGGCTGAGCTTTTTTTGCAAGTTTTTTCGAAAATTCCTATGTATTTGTGTTTTTGTTAAAATGTTTTTTATGAATAATACTTGACAATGTGGTGTTACTCTGTTATAATGCACTCCTGTAAAGTTAAAGTTCTTTACAGTGGTGTTTGAAAGGGGTGCGGATGTGGCTAAAAATCTTGATGTTGTTTTACTTGCAGATTTCTATGGTGAAATGCTTACAGAAAATCAACGTAAGTTCATTGAGTATTATTATAGCGACGACCTCTCTCTTTCCGAAATTGCTCAGAACGAGGGCATAACAAGGCAGGGTGTACGAGATGCCGTTAAACGCGCCGAAACGCAGCTTTACGATATGGAAAAGAAATTAGGCTTTGCTAAGCGTACACGTAAAATAGCAGAAGCTCTCGATATTGTTATGGAAAATGTTGAGCAAATCAATACATACAATATGAATATATCACTTTCACGAGAGGTTAATGATGCGGTTGTCAACATCAAATCCGCAATAATTTCTCTGGACGAATAAAGGAGGTTGCATCGTGGCTTTTGAAGGTCTTTCCGATAGGCTCGACAATGCCTTTAAAAAATTAAAAAGTAAGGGTAGTCTTACAGAATCTGATGTCCGCGACGCCATGCGTGAGGTTCGCCTTGCACTCTTAGAGGCAGACGTTAACTACAAGGTTGCAAAGGATTTCACAAATACAGTTACCGAACGTGCAATTGGTGCAAAGGTTATGGAAAGCCTTACTCCTGCACAAATGGTTATCAAAATAGTTAACGAAGAGCTTACCGCACTTATGGGTGGAACTCAGTCAAGGCTATCTACTGCAGCACATCCACCAACAGTTGTTATGATGTGTGGTCTCCAGGGTTCCGGTAAAACTACACATAGTGCCAAGATTGCTCTTAAACTTAAAGAGCAGGGTCACAGACCTCTTCTTGTTGCTTGTGACATCTATCGTCCTGCTGCTATTAAACAGTTGCAGGTTGTTGGTGAGCAAATTGGTGTTCCCGTTTTCGAAATGGGCACAGAAAATCCCGTTAAAATTGCAAGAGAAGCAATCAAGCTTGCAAAAGATAATGGTTACGATTATGTTTTTCTTGATACTGCTGGTCGTCTTCATATAGATGAACAACTTATGCAGGAGCTCAAAGATATAAAAGCTGAGGTTAAACCGCACGAAATTCTTCTTGTTATCGACTCTATGCTCGGTCAGGATGCGGTTACAGTAGCATCAAGCTTCAATGAAGCTCTGGGTATTGATGGCCTTGTTCTTACAAAGCTTGATGGTGATACCCGTGGTGGTGCGGCTCTTTCTGCAAGAGCAGTTACAGGTAAGCCTATTAAGTTTATCGGTATCGGTGAAAAGCTGGGCGATCTGGATGTTTTCCATCCCGACAGAATGGCAAGCCGTATTCTTGGTATGGGTGACGTGCTTTCTCTTATTGAAAAAGCAGAAGTTGCCCTTGATGAGAAAAAGGCAGAGCAGCTTGAAAAGAAGCTTCGTGAAAACAAAATCGACCTTAACGATATGCTTATGCAGTTTGAGGAGATGAAGAAAATGGGTCCTATGAAGGATATCATTTCACTTATTCCCGGACTTAATAAGAAGGTTAAGGATACAGATGTTGACGATAAGCAGATTGATTATACAATGGCAATTATCCGTTCAATGACAATGAAAGAACGTGAAAATCCTGAAATAATCAATCCTTCCCGCAAGAGAAGAATTGCCGCAGGCTGTGGTTTGCAGGTTGAAGATGTTAACCGACTTCTTAACCAGTACCGTTCTATGCAGAAGCTTTACAAACAGCTTAACGGCAAGGGTTCAAAGAAAATGATGAAGCGTATGCAACGTATGGGGCTGGGCGGAGGAATGCCCGGCGGTATGGGTGGCATGGGTGGATTCCCAATGTAAGTCTTTAAACACAAATGTGTTTAATATAAATTAGTTTATTATTATTTTACTTTTCGGAGGTAATTAAAATGGCAGTAAAAATTCGTCTTCGCCGTATGGGCGCAAAGAAAGCACCTTTCTATCGTGTAGTTGTAGCTGATTCACGTTATCCTCGTGACGGCAGATTTATCGAAGAAGTTGGTTACTACAATCCCATCAGCAATCCTGCAGAGGTTAAAATCGACGCTGAGAAAGTTACAAAATGGTTTCAGAATGGTGCTCAGCCCACAGATACAGTTCGTGACCTTCTCAAAAAAGAAAACATCATTAAATAATCAAGGTGACTACGATGAAAGAATTACTCGAAACAGTCGCAAAGGGTCTTGTTGATGCCCCTGACGCAGTCGAGGTCACTGTTGACGAGCCCAACGAAGAGGGTGTAGTTGTTTATCATCTTCACGTCGGACCCGACGATATGGGAAGAGTTATCGGTAAGCAGGGGAGAATTGCCAAAGCAATTCGTACAGTTATGCGTGCCGCAGCTATTCGTAAAGATGTAAAAGTACAGGTCGATATCGACTAATATTTGCGTTGGATTATTTGGCGCAGAACAAAAAGAAAAAAGAGCGCCCTGTGTAAAAATAGGGCGTTTTTTCTTTTTTAGCCGTTTTATGAATCTTGGCGTATCTCGCCTGGCGATTCATAAAAACGTATTCTGCCTCCAAATCCTCTCAACGCAGGGAAGTATTTGGTTAGTTATGATTAAAGATTTTCTTGAAATTGGTGAGATTGTAAGCACTCACGGAATTAAGGGCGAGGTGCGTCTTAACCCTTGGTGCGATTCTCCCGAATTTGTTAAAAAGTTTAAAACACTTTACTGTGATGAAAAAGGTAACAGCAGTTTTAGAATTATTGCTTGTCGTCCTCACGGTAATGTTGCTGTACTTAAAATTGAAGGTGTAGATAATGTTGAATCTGCCCAGAAATTGAGAGGTACAGTTCTTTATATGAAACGTTCCGATATAAATCTGCCCGAGGGTAAATGGTTCGTTTCCGAGCTTATAGGTTGCTCTGTTCTTGATTATGACGATAATAATATTTGCTATGGCAAAATTAAAGATATAGATTCTTATACCGCAAACGATGTCTGGTATATCGAAACTCCTGATGGTAAGGAAGTGCTTATTCCTGCCATAAAGGATGTTGTTATAAAGTGTGATGTGGCAAATGATAAGGCTTTCATTCGTCCGTTAAGGGGGCTTTTTGATGAGGATTGATATTCTTACTCTTTTCCCTGAAATGTGCGAGGCAGTAATGAGTGAAAGCATTATTGGCAGAGCCAGAAAAGCAGGAAAGGTGGAAATGAATTTTCACCAAATTCGTGATTTTGCAATAAACAAGCATAATCAAGTTGACGATACACCTTATGGTGGCGGTGCCGGTATGCTTATGATGGCTCAGCCCATTTATGATTGCTATATGAAGGTTTGCTCCGAAACCGGCACAAAACCCCATTTCATTTATATGTCACCCTGTGGCAAAACTCTTAATCAGGAGCGTGTTAAAGAGCTTTCAAAAATGGAGAACATAGCCATTCTTTGCGGTCGCTATGAAGGTGTTGACCAGCGAGTTATTGATGAAATTGTCGATGAAGAAATTTCAATCGGCGATTATGTTGTGACCGGTGGAGAGATGCCTGCAATGATTCTTGCAGATGCAGTTTCCCGTATGCTTCCCGGGGTTCTTTCAGAGCCGGAGGGCTTTATGGGAGAAAGCCATTATTCATCATTGCTTGAATACCCTCAGTACACAAAGCCACCTGTGTGGCATAATATGGAAGTGCCGGAGGTTCTTTCTTCAGGGCATCACGCCAATATTAAAAAGTGGCAGAGGGAAAGAGCCATTGAAAGAACCTTCCAACGTCGACCGGAGCTTTTAGAAAACGCACAGCTTGATAAGAAAGATAAGGCTTTTTTAGAAAAATTGCAAAAGAACATTAAATAATTGTTTATGTTCAATAATAACTACTGACATTTGTAGTTAACTTGCACAAAACACGCCTTTGAAATTTTAAAAGGTTTAGTATTCCATCCGAATTATAGTTTTTTGGAAAAAAGGTTGGTCTTTTTTCGTTGACTAAAAATAATTTGGTGGTATAATATAGTAAATGATTTGCAGATTTTGCACTCATAAAACAAGAAATTATTTATTGTTATAATTTGAATGTGGGAGAATTATTATGTACGTTAAAGATGTAACAGTTAAAAATCAAGTAGGCCTTCATGCACGTCCCGCTACTTTCTTTATCCAGAAAGCTAACGAATTCAAGTCTTCAATCTGGCTTGAGAAGGAAGAAAGAAGAGTTAACGCAAAGAGTCTTCTCGGCGTTCTTTCTCTCGGCATTATGGGTGACACCGAAATCCGCATCATTGCAGGCGGTGTAGACGAAGAACAGGCAGTTAACGCTCTCGTTGCTTTGGTAGACAGCGGTTTTGCAGAAGTTTAATCAGATTTTTTAAGCGGTAAAGGGCAACCTTTACCGCTTTTTTAAATGAGAAATTATGTTGGCAAGAGCGATTTTTATCATCCCCGTTTCATCTTTGATGAAATAGGGAGGGGAACCGCGTTAGCGGTGGTGGGTTGCACCGTAAAGATACCCCCTTTGTAAAAGTGTTGGAATCGAAAGGAGTGAGTATATTGACAGAACGACTACGCAGATTAAAGGATAAGGCTAACAAATTACCTTTGTCTCCCGGTGTTTATATTATGAGGAATAAGAATAATGAAATTATCTACATCGGCAAAGCCAAGGCTTTAAAAAACAGAGTGAGCCAATATTTCGGTGCACAGGAAAAGCATCTTCCTAAAGTACAGAAAATGGTTGAGAATGTTCAGGATTTTGACTATATACTCACAGACAGTGAGTTTGAAGCTCTTGTGCTTGAATGTAGCCTTATAAAACAGAATATGCCTAAATATAACATTCTTTTAAAGGATGATAAGGGCTTCAGCTATATCAAAGTTACAAAAGGTGATTGGCAGAATATTTACCCTGTTTTACAGAAGGATGATGAAAGTGCGGAATATATCGGACCATATACTGCAGGATTTTCCGTTACCCGTGCGGTTGAAGAAGCGAAAAAGGTGTTTAAATTACCTACTTGTTCAAAGGTTTTTCCTCGGGATATCGGTAAGGGCAGACCTTGTCTGAATTTTCATCTGGGTATTTGTTGTGCACCTTGCTCGGGTAAACTAAAAAATAGCGAATACAAGAAAAATGTTTCGGATGCTCTTGCGTTTCTTAAAAACGGTAGCAAGGAAACCATAAGGCAATTAACAGAGCAGATGAACCAGTCGGCGGAAAATCTTGAATTTGAAAAGGCTGCAAAGATTCGTGATACTATAAGAAGCATTGAAAAGGTTGGTAGTAACCAGAAGGTTGTTTCTTCCACATATAAGGAACAGGATGTTTTTGCTCTTGCAGTTATGGATGGAAAGGCTTGTTTTTCCGTTCTTCGTTTCAATGATAACCGACTTTTTGACACAGAACACTTTTTTGCCGAAGAGGGCGACAAAATTCCCGAAATGAGAGAAGCGTTTATAACCTCTTATTATTCAATGAATAGAAAAATTCCTCCGAGAATTGAAATTGACGGAGAAATTGAAAATATAGAAAGTATTGAAAAGTGGCTCTCAGAAAAGCGTGGCACAAATGTAAGCATTGTTATCCCTCAGAAGGGTGTTCAGGCAAAACTGGTTGAAATGTGCAAGTCCAACGCGTCTCAGAAATTGCTTGATAAATACAGAGTAAATGATAGAAATCGTGAAGCATTAGAAGAACTTTCGATTCTTCTTGGAATGTCAAAAATTCCAGAGTATATTGAGGCTTATGATATTTCTCATACGGGTGGTAGCGATAATGTTGCAGGTATGGTAGTTTTTAAGGACGGTAAACCACTAAAAGCCGCATACCGCCGTTTTGCCATAAAGGGCTTCAGCGGTCAGGATGATTACCGCTCAATGAATGAGGTGCTTTCACGCCGTTTTGAAGAATACTATGCCCACAAAGAAAATGGTGAAACAGTAGGCTTTGCAAGGCTACCTGATTTGATTTTGCTTGATGGTGGTAAAGGTCAGGTGAATGCGGTATTGCCCCTTTTAAAGGAATACAACATTGATGTTCCTGTATTTGGTATGGTGAAAAACAGTAAACACAGAACATCTGCAATCTCCACCGCAGGTGGAAGAATTGACTTTAATGCAAGAAAAAAGGCTTTTCAGCTTGTGACCAATATTCAGGATGAGGTTCACAGATTTTCCGTTGCCTACCACCACAAAAAGCATACAAAATCTGCCCTTACTGCATCGCTTACAGATATCAAGGGTATCGGTGAAAAGAAAGCCAAAAATCTTATAATCAAATTCAAAACAATGGACGCCATAAGAAATGCCGCAAAAGCAGAGCTAATGAGTGTCCCGGGAATTACAGAGGCAAACGCAATTGAAATAATAAAAGCTTTTAAGGGTGAGTAAAATCAAACAAGGAACAGACCTTCAAAAAGTCTGTTCCTTGTTATTTTTATCTGTACTGAAAATCCCATTCCGGTTCACTGTCACAATTTTCTTTCATTTTCTCATTCCAATTGCAGAAAATTTCGGTGTATTTGTCGCTTAAAAATATATCAAGATATTTATCAAAATTAGGGGAAAGGGGCATATTTCTGATACTTTCAATTGGTGTGAAGAAAACCTCGCCCTCGTCCGTAGCTTTTAAAAGTTCACCGCTGTATTCATTAGTCTTGTAGAAAAAGACTATGTATTTATCGTTGGTTTCTGTGTTGTGCCAATGAACGCAACCGCAGGGCTTCAGATTGTTAACGGTTAAACCAGTTTCTTCTTTAACTTCTCTTACTGCACTGTCGTAAAAGCTTTCGCCATTTTCAATATGGCCACCGGGGAAGGTGATACCGCACCAATATTTAATTCTTTTCTGTACTAAAACCTCATTCGTTTCAGGGTTTTGCACCATAACCATATTTGTCAGTTCTATTTTTGGCATTGCGTATTCTCTTTTCTTGTGTTGTTAAGTTTAATATTATCATTGAGTCAGAGTGTTGTCAAATTTCTTTAAAAAACTTGACAAACATAGTGTGAAAATGTAATAATAAACTGATATTATATGTCATAAAGAAATATAATAATTATATATTAAATACACGGAGGTGTTGGCTGATGCGAGTTATAACAGGCTCTGCCCGCGGAAGAAAATTAAAGACTCTTGAGGGTGATAGTGTCAGACCTACAACCGATAAAGTTAAAGAGTCAATTTTTAATATTATTCAGTTTGATATTGAAGGCAGACGTATTCTTGATATGTTCTGCGGTTGCGGTCAGTTGGGTATCGAGGCGTTCAGCCGCGGTGCTGCTTCTGCGGTGTTTGTTGATATCTCAAGAGCATCAATTTCCGTTACGGAAGAAAATCTTACCACAACAGGCTTCAGGAATATTTCAAAAACAGTTCTCGCAAATTCTCTTGAATATCTTGACAGAACTTCAGAGATTTTTGATATTGCTTTCCTTGACCCGCCATACCATGCAGGTATTATGGATGATGCAATTGAAAGAGTTTCACCCCATATTGCAGATGGCGGAATAATCGTTTGTGAAACAGGTGAAAGAGAGGTTCTTCCAGAAGATGTTGAGGGCTTTACTTCAAAACGTTATAAATACGGGAAAATTGCTTTGACCGTATACAGAAAGGGGAGCTTTTAATGGGTAAAACTGTTGTGTGTCCCGGTAGCTTTGATCCTCTTACAATAGGCCATCTTGATATCATAACCCGTTCTTCAAAGCTTTTTGATAAGGTTATTGTGGTTGTAATGAGAAATCCCAATAAAGATATTGGTAGCTTTACTACAGAAGAGCGTGTTGACTTTATAAAGAGATGCACCAAAAATCTTCCTAATGTTTCTGTTGACAGCTATGCAGGTCTTCTGGCGGACTATGTCCGTGAAAAGGGTGCATCTGCAGTTGTTAAAGGGTTGAGAGCTATTTCTGATTATGATGATGAATTCCGTCAGGCTCTTACTAACCAAAAGCTCAATTCAGAAATGGAAACAATTTTTATGGTTTCAAACTCAGACCATATGTTTTTAAGCTCAAGCGTTGTAAAACAGGTTTGCAGATTGGGCGGGGATGTTTCAACATTCGTTCCTTCTGAAATCTGTGATGATATAGTAAAAAGATTATCAATTAAATAAATTTCAACCATGAAAGGATGTTTTTATAATGGGTACAAGTATTGTTGAAAAATCACTTGCTGATATGGAGCAGCTTATTGACGAGGCGAAATCAGTTCCCTTCTCAAC
>JAZNHK010000028.1:0-3653 GCA_045576915.1 Acutalibacteraceae bacterium | reverse complement strand
TACAGGACTTAAAGCTATCGGCAATATTACTGTTGATATTGAATGGAAAGACGGCAATATGCTTAACTATAACCTTGATGGCAATACAGATGGAATTGAAATCTATTGCCAGGGCAACAGAATATAAAAAAATCAAAGGAGAGGCGAAAACCTCTCCTTTTTGCTTTAATTATATAACTCAGATATCAAATCGTGCTTTAACTGCTTGTGTGAAAGCATACATCTGGTCAATTTCCATTCTTCTGCTTTCTGTAAGCTCTGCAGGGTTTCTTGTTCTTGTGTTGATACCAATATTAACACCATCCAACGAAACATAGTATTTTGCATTTACAGGATAGCATTGACACTCTGTAACAGAGAAATAACCAACAAGGTTCTGCAAAAATTCAAGTTTATCAGCTTCACCGGCATTAAAAGCTTTAATAAGTGCACAATAAAGCTCGGGATGGAAGTTAGCCATAACACCTGAATATCCGTGAGCACCCATTTTAAGGCTTTCTGTAAGAGTTGCAGCGTTTGCGTTAAAAAGTTTAACAGAAGTACCTTTGATAATTTCAAGCTTTTCTTTAAGCTTTGCAGTGTTGCAACAAGTATCTTTAATAAACTGATATCTGCCGCTTTTAACCATTTTTTTCATAACATAGGGTGAAAGCTCACGCTTATAGGGATAAGGACATTCATAAACACCTAAAGGTATTTCTGGCAGGTTTGATGCAACATATTCCATATTCTTCAAAAGAACATCGTCATCTTCATTTTCTTTTGCAAAACGATTAGAAATGAAAACGTAAGCATCAATGCCACAGTCGATGAAAGCTTTTGCCTCTTTAATCTGTAAATCAAGGTCATCTGCAGTATGACCGGATGCAACAATAGACATTCCCTCAGGTTTATTTGCCATAATGAATTTTAATAATTCAAGTCTTTCTTCAAAGCTTAAGAAGAAAATTTCGCTACTCTGGCAAATGGCGAAAATACCATCCACACCTTTTTTTGCATACCAATCAATTAAAGCTTTAACACCATCATAATCAATTTTATTGTCATCAGTAAAAGGTGTTATCATTGTTGGGTAAACACCATTATTGATTTCTTTCATATTATCACTCCCTTGGGATTTATAATAACACATAATTATTCAAAAATAAATAGACTTTTTACTATTTTATTGATATAATAGGACAAATAAATTTTAGGAGAAATCAGATGACTATAAGAAAATATCAGAATAAAGATTTCGAAGCAACAAAATATGTTTGCCTTAACGATATGTTGGGAAAAGAAGGCTACAAGACCATTATTGAATATGTTGAATATATGTTCTGCCGTTACTACCTTGAAAAAGAGCCGGAAAATTGCTTTGTGGCAGTTGATGAAGATGATAATGTTGTGGGTTACGTTTATGGTGTTAGAGACTACGATAAATATCAGGCAAATTTTGGTGAATACATAAATTATGTTGCAGGTATAGAAAACAGAAGATTCTTAAGCGAAGCTTTAACAGAAATGTATGACCATGCAATTTATAAAGAAGCTTACCCTGCTCATTTACATATCGATATATTACCTGATTACCAATCAAAAGGTATAGGCTCAAAGCTTATAACTGCATTTTGTGAAAATCTTAAAGAGCAAAATGTTAAAGGGGTTATGCTGATTGTTGGCACAGATAACAATGGGGCAAGACGTTTCTACGAACGAAACGGATTCACCCTTTTGCAAGATATGCCAACAGGTGCAGCTTATGGTATGAAATTTGAATAATTAAAGCAAAATGCAGTAGGTTCAATCGCCTACTGCATTTCTTTTAAAAAATTATTTTGCAAGCCATTCTTCAGCTTTTGCTGCAGACATTCTTTTGATGTTTTCTTCTGTATAGGGTGATTCTTCGCCACCATTTACATAAAGGAAATATTTTCCGTCTGCTGTTTTGTAAAGGCTTTCTTCATAACCGGCAGGGTCACCGAATTCACCTGAAACATTCTTTTTAACAAGTTCTGCTGTTGCGGTATCGTATTCAACTTTGCAAATAATTTTTTTCATCATTTTCACCTCGAAATATTTAATTAAATTTAACACCAAAGGTATTATAGACTATAGAAATCTAAAAATCAACATGAAAATTTATACATTCTTCTCTTCCATTATGCTTTTATATGCAGGTCTGATAATTTTATCAACACAGATAAGCTCTTCAATTCTGTGTGCACTCCAGCCAACAATACGAGCAATTGCAAACATAGCAGTATAAAGCTCCTGCGGAATACCGAGCATATCATAAACAAAACCGCTATAGAAATCAACATTTGGACTTACACCTTTATAGATTTTTCGTTTTTCTGCAATAAGAATTGGTGCGAGTTCTTCAATATTTTCGTAGAGTATTAAATCTCTTTCTCTGCCCTTTTCAGCAGCAAGGTCTTCAACATAGCTTCTGAAAACACGTTCACGTGGGTCTGAAAGTGAATAAACCGCATGACCCATTCCGTAAATAAGACCTTTATTATCAAAAGCTTGTTTATCAATAATTTTTGCAAGATATGCTTTTAATGCTTCTTTGTCATCGTAATTTTCAACATTTTCTTTGATGTTTTCAATCATTTCCATAACCTTGATGTTTGCACCACCATGCTTTGGACCTTTAAGGGATGACATTGCTGCAGCTATTGTTGAATATGTATCAGAGCCTGATGAAGTAACAACTCTTGTGGTGAAGGTTGAGTTGTTTCCTCCCCCGTGCTCCATGTGAAGAATTAAAGCGGTATCAAGTACTTTAGCTTCTGTGTGAGTGTATTTTTTATCAGGGCGAAGCATCATAAGGATATTTTCAGCAGTTGAAAGCTTTGGGTCTGGTCTGTGAATTATCATACTCTCCTGCTTTTCGGAGTAGTTATAGGCATGATAAGCATAAACTGCAAGAAGCGGAAATTCGCTTATAAGCTGAATACATTGACGCAAAGCATTTGGAATGGTTGTATCTGTTGCTGATTTATCATAAGAAGCAAGAGTAAGAATACTTCTTGTCATTGAGTTCATTATATCACTGCTGGGTGCTTTCATTATAACATCACGTGTGAAGTTGTTAGGGAGCGTTCTGCAATCTCTGATATATTTTTTGAATTCCTTTAAAATATCTTTATCAGGCATTTCACCCATTAAAAGCAGGTACGAAATTTTTTCAAATCCGAATTCATTTTCTCCAAGACCGTTTATTAAATCCTGCACTTTGTAACCACGGTACCATAACTCACCGTCACATTGTACCTTTTCACCATCAACAATCTTTGAAGAAACAATTTTAGAAATATTAGTAAGACCGGTTACAACACCGTTACCATTCAAATCACGCAAGCCCTTGTTTACTGCGTGTTCTTTATATAACTCTGGAGCAATACTGTCATTTTTACGGCAGACTGCTTCTTTTTTGCTTGCGTAGTTGTTAAGTTTTTCGAAATTCATATAAATCACCTGAAGTGTTACATATTTTTATAATACACTATACAAAGTAGAATTTTTTGTCAATACGCTGTTAGATTTCTTAACGAATTATTAACACATCAAAGTCTATTGACCACATAATGTATATAAGGTTAACTTATTTTATGTTTTTATATAACTCTTTTATTGTTGGATAAATGAGCCTGAACTTCTGA
>JAZNHK010000027.1:0-7904 GCA_045576915.1 Acutalibacteraceae bacterium | reverse complement strand
AAAGTTGGTATTGAGCTTACTGACTCAATCTATGTTGTTCTCAACATGGCTATTATGACAAGAGTTGGTAAAGATGTTCTTGATGTACTCGGCGACAGCGATGACTGGGTTCGCGGTCTTCACTGCCGTTGCGACATTGACGAAGAAAAGAGATACATCTGTCAGTTCCCTCAGGACAACACAATTATCTCCGTTAACTCCGGTTACGGCGGAAACGTTCTTCTCGGTAAAAAATGTTTCGCACTTCGTATCGCTTCTTACCAGGGCTGGAAAGAAGGCTGGCAGGCAGAGCATATGCTCATCCTCGGTATCGAAAATCCTCAGGGTGAAGTTAAATACATCTGTGCAGCTTTCCCCTCAGCATGCGGTAAAACAAACCTTGCTATGCTTATTCCTCCGGAACTTTACAAGGAAAAAGGCTACAAAGTATGGTGCGTTGGTGACGATATTTCCTGGATTCGTAAAGGTCCTGACGGAAGACTTTATGCTATCAACCCCGAAAACGGTTTCTTCGGCGTTGCTCCCGGTACTAACGTAAAATCCAACCCCAATGCTCTTGCTTCCACAAAGAAAGGTACAATCTTCACAAACGTTGTTCACAACCTTGATGACAATACAGTTTGGTGGGAAGGTCTTGACAAGAATCCTCCTGCAAATGCAGTTGAATGGAAGGGCAACCCCTGGAATGGTCAGGAAAGCGAAGAAAAAGGTGCTCATCCCAACAGCCGTTTCACAGCTCCCGCTGTTAACTGTCCTTGCCTCAGCTCCGAATTTGAGAACCCCAATGGTGTTCCGATTTCCGCAATCGTATTCGGTGGCAGACGTGCAAAGCTTGCTCCCCTTGTTTACCAGTCTCGTGACTGGAACCACGGTGTATTCGTTGGTTCAATTATGGCTTCCGAAACAACTGCTGCAGCTGCAGGTGCAGTTGGCGTTGTTCGTCGTGACCCCATGGCTATGCTTCCCTTCTGCGGTTACAATATGGCAGATTACTGGCAGCATTGGATTGACATCGGTGCAACTCTTGACCCCGATAAAGCTCCCAAAATCTTCAACGTTAACTGGTTCCGTAAGGACGACGAAGGTAACTTCATGTGGCCCGGCTTCGGTGATAACCTTCGTGTTCTTGAATGGATTATCGACCGTTGCGAAGGCAAGGTAGATGCAAGAGATACAGAAATCGGTTATATCCCCTACGCTAAAGATATTAACATCGAAGGTCTTGAGGGCGAAGTTTCTCTCGAATCTCTCGAAAGCATTCTTGAAGTTGAAAAAGAACTCTGGCAGGAAGATGCAAAGGGTATCGAAGAATTCTACGCTAAATTCGGTGATAAGATTCCCTCTGTTCTTGCAGAAGAGCTTGCAACTCTTAAGAAAAACGTTCAGTAATTCAATAATTCACAAGGGTTATGCTACGGCATAGCCCTTGAAAACTTTATAAAACTTGTAAAAAAATACATATAAAGAAAGAAGTCGTTTATAATGGCAAAGCTTACAAGAGAAACAAAAGACGGTATCTATTCACTTATGCTCACTCCATTCTTTGAGGACAGAAGCATTGACTACGATACATACGAAGAATATGCTGATTGGCAGGTTTCACAGGGTGTTGACCACCTTTTCGCAGTTTGCGGTAGCTCCGAAATGAGAGAGCTTACTCTTGAAGAAAGACTTAAACTTGCTACTCTTACAGTTAAGCACAAAGGCGAAACAACAGTTGTTGCAACTGCAAACATCGAGCCTACCAAGGAAGAAAACCTTGAAGAAATCAAAAAAATGGAGCAGACTGGTGTTGACGGACTTGTTCTTACCACAAAGGGTATGGGCGATGACGATGACAAGCTTGTTGAATACATCAGAGAATTGGCATCCAGCACAACTCTCCCCGTTTTTCTTTATGAGTTTCCCGGTTTCCAGCCCCACCTTATGAGCGGCAAGGCTTATGGTGAGCTCACAAAAGATGGTCTTATCTGGGGTATCAAGGACACAACCTGCTCACTTGAAATGATTAAAGATAAAATCGCAAACAAAGGCGATTCCACAATTATTCAGGCAAATATGCCCTACCTTTTCGATTCTTATGTTGCAGGTGCAAGAGGCGTTATGGCTACTCCCACATCCTGTGGCGGTGCATTCTTCCAGAGATTCCACGAAGCATTTGTAAGCGGTGATATGGCTTTGGCTGAACAGCGTTATAATGAAATCATCCTTCTTGACAACGCTATCGACAGTGGCTTCTGTGCAAGTGCAAAAGAGCTTATCAGACTTCAGGGTATCAAGAACTTCAACTGGTACACAAGAGGTTCGCACGACCTTTCACCCGCAAGACTTCGCTCAATTAAATCATTCCACGATTGGTGCGTAGCAAACGGACTTATGAAATAATTTATAGCGGATGGCGGATAGCAAATAGCTATCCGCTTTACTATTTGCTGTTTGCATAAATCAGCTTCTCCAACTCGTGGGAGAGGTTAATTTTATGTAGTGGCAACAGTTTTTTAATCTGTCAAAGGTTCTTTCCCCTAAATACAATTTCAGCTCTTCTTTTGAAAGGTTTGTTGTTATAATTGTTGAAAGCTGTTGACTGTAGCGGTAATCAAACAAATCGAATAAATATGACATAATCTTTTTACTATCACCATAAGAAGAGCCAATATCATCCACCACCAGAATCTTTGCTTTTTTAAATTCGTCAATTGGTGGTGTTTTTTCTTTATAGCTCATTTTATCATAAAGCTGTATAACATCCTTTTCTTTTATAAATCTGCATCTTGAATCAATTTTGAAGCCCACATCATTTATATAACCATTGTTATGAGCTTTGATAATTGAATTGATTGTACTTTCGCTGACAGGTTCATTGATGTTGTATTCATTTATAATTGAAGCAGCAATATAGGTTTTACCGCTACCTCTGTTACCTGATAAAATCAAGCCGTTTTTACCTTTATGTTCATCACATTTCAGCATTAAGCTTGTGATATATTTAGCACCATCAATAGCTTTTTTGTTATGTTCATCCTCAACAAGATTAGAGAAAAATGCACTTTCCTCTCTTTTAAGGACACCACTTGCATAGGTTCTTTTTTTAAAATTGGTTGAAAGTGCCTTTTTATGTTTTTCTTCTTCAAGCTTTATTTTTAACTGCTTTTCACATTCACAGTCAATATAAAATGTTTTTTTAGCAAAATCATTGTAATGACCTTGTTTTTCTTTTCCGCAAATTGAACATTTAGTAACGTCTATCATAAAACACTTCTCCTTAAACTAAAATCAAAATTATCTTCTTCATCTTCTTTGTATCGGTCAGGGTCGGTTATATCTCCATTCAAGCTACTTTGCGGTTCATCCTCCCATCGCCTTTGATTAAGATATGTTGCAGGGTATGGTATAAACTGTCCGTTATCTCTTAACCATTGCTCGCTTTTTTTCTGCCAATCAAGAGCAGTTAAAATATCTGCTTTATCTTTTTTAGTTAATTTCAGCTTAATAAACACTTTAAAAGCCGCACCCTTACCCATCTTTTTAGGGTAAGCACTCCAGAACTCTAAAAAATCTTCAGAATAAACACCTGAAGCTACACCATCCCTCATCTTTGATGAGGAAGAAGTTGATATATTATTTATATCATTTACATTGTCATTATCATTATCATTTACATTGTCATTATCATTGTCATTATCGGGTTTTTTGGGTTTTGAATTAACCCACTGGTTTTTTTGGGTTTCTACATCCTTCGATGGTCTTCCTCCTTTTTTAGCATTAACCGCATTTCTTTCGCATAATTTATAATACTTATCTCTATCCCTTTTAAATGTTTCAACTAATAATGTAAAAACTGCTTCAACTGCAAAGGACTCAAACTGTGGTGGCTCGCCTGTTCTCATATATTCAAATATGCCCTGAATTAAATCACCTGCCTCATATTTACTAATTTTTCTGAATGTGTTTTCCCAATCGCAATAAATAACAAAACTATTCTTTTCTTTCACTGAATTCCTCCTTTTCTAAGGTACATTTTTTTATTTCTGCTCAAACACTCGAACGTTTGTTCTGTGCGTAATTTTATAATGAAACAAAAAAAATTTCAACCCATTTTCGTATCCCTTGGTAATTTTTAGTATAACTTAACAAATTAACAACCGCACATTTGTTCGTTTTGTGAAAGATGCGGAGTGCGGAGTGCGGATTTCCGAATTTAATATTGCAACTTATGTTTATATATAGTATAATTTGTATAATTGTGAGAAATAAAACAATGGATAATTTTCACAGCAATTTAAAATAATCGGAAGTGATATTTTGAACGTTGAAGCTGTATTGAAAAGGCAAAAGGAATTTTTTCAGAGTGGAAAAACTTTGCCCGTAAAATTTCGTATTCAAATGTTATTGAAGCTATATAAATGTATTCAGAAATATGAAAACGAAATCAATGAAGCAGTAAAAAAGGATTTAGGAAAATGCGAATTTGACGGCTTCATGTGCGAAACCGGACTTGTTCTGATGGAACTGAATTATATGATTCGTCACACATTTTCTTACGCAAAAAAGCACCCTATATATACTCCCATCGGTCAATGTATCGGTAGCGGTTATAAAAAAGCTTCACCCTATGGTAATGTGCTTATAATGAGCCCTTGGAATTATCCATTCCTTTTAACAATGACGCCGATTTCCGATGCTATTGCAGCAGGTAACACCATTATTGTTAAGCCCAGTGCCTATTCCCCTGCCTCAAGTACGGTAATCAAGAAGATTATTGAGGAATGCTTTCCCCCTGAATATATAGCTGTTGTAAATGGTGGCAGAGAAGAAAACAAAGAGCTCTTAAATCAGAAGTTTGATATGATATTCTTTACAGGCAGTCAGGCAGTAGGTAAAGAAATTCTTCATAAAGCGGCTGATAATTTAACACCGGTTGTGCTTGAGCTAGGCGGAAAAAACCCTTGCATAGTTGACTCAACTGCAAAAATCAAATTAGCCGCAAAAAGAATTGTTTTCGGTAAATTCCTTAACTGCGGTCAGACCTGCGTTGCACCTGACTATGTTATTTGCCACAGTAGTGTTAAAGACGAGTTTATTGAAGAAGTTAAAAAGCAAATCAAAAAGCAATTCGGTGATGATATTCTCAACAATGATGAATGGGGTAAAATCGTCAACGAAAAGCATTTCAACAGAATCTGCAATTTAATTGACGAAAGCAAGATTATCTGCGGTGGCGAAAAAGATATAAATACACTTAAAATTGCTCCAACTGTTATGGACAATGTTAATTGGGACGATAAGGTTATGCAGGAAGAAATTTTCGGCCCTATCCTCCCCATCCTTACATTTGATACATACGAAGAATTGTATTCTATCTTTGCTGACAGACCAAAACCGCTTGCTTTATACCTCTTCTCAGAAGATAAAAAGACCATTGACCGCACCATTGAAAAATGCTCCTTTGGCGGTGGTTGCGTTAATGATACAATAATGCAGATTGCCATTAACAGCTTTGGTTTTGGTGGTGTTGGTGAAAGCGGTATGGGTTCATATCACGGAAAAGCAGGTTTCAATGCCTTTTCTCACGAAAAGAGTATCCACAAAAAAGTAACCTGGTATGATTTCCCCGTAAGGTATAACCCACACAACAATAAAGTATTCGATTTCCTTGCTCATCTTTATATGAGATAATTTAAACGAGGTGTTTTTATGTTAGATAAATTTCTTTCCGGTTGGGGCGGTTTTGTTGGTATGTGTGAGCATATCAAAATATTCATTTACTCCAAAAGAGCCAACAAAATGCAGGAAACCTGCGTTAAAAGGCTTATGAGAAAAAACAAAACAACTGAATACGGTAAGCTTCACAACTTCAAGGACGTTAAATCCATAGAGGATTATCAGAAAACTGTTCCTCTTTCTGTTTATGCAGATTATGACGATTATGTATGGAGAATGGCAAACGGCGAAAAAGGTCTTATTACAAATATGTATGTACGCCGTTTCACAGAAAGCTCGGGCAGTACCGGAAAACAAAAGCTTGTTCCCCTTTCATACTGGGCTGAATGGGTTTGCCAATGCTTCAGCTTCAGTGCACCTGTTGGTTGTGCGGTAAAATGGTTTGCCAAGCAGGGCAAAACCTTACCTGCACAAAAAGGTCTTTTAACTGCAGAAACAGGTTGCAGAAAGGTTAAAGGTGGTACAATCAGTTGCCTTTCGTCAATTCCCCTTCTTAACGTAAAGCCTATTGTAAGTTGCTTTACAACATCACCTAAAGAAGTGCTTTTCCCTGAACCCGGTGTTGATATGGATATGCACTATATGAAGTTGCGTTTCTCTCTTCCCAGCAAAAAGGTAAGCTACCTGGGTACAATTTTCATCACAACTCTTGAATCAATGTTCTTCTATATGGAAGAAAACTGGGAAATGCTTTGCGATGATATTGAAAAAGGTATTATTAACGATAAGGTTAATGTTCCCGAAGAAATCAGAGCAAAATATAATAAAAAACTCAAACCCAATCCCAAGAGAGCAGAAGAATTAAGAAGAGAATTCAGAAAAGGCTTTGATGAATCCCCTATTATTCCACGTATCTGGCCTAATGTTGGCTGGATGTATGGTATGGGAACAGGTTCACTGAGCTTCTATCAAAAGAAATTAAGAAGATATCTTGGTGAAGACATCCCTATGCACTACCTTGGCTACACCGCAACAGAAGCATTTATGGCAGTTCCCCTTGAATTCAACTCATTTGAATATGTTATTCTTCCTCAGAATGGTTTCTACGAATTCCGCCCTATTGACCAGGAAGGCTACGACAATCTTCTCACAATCAAAGACCTTGAGGTTGGCAAGGAATATGAAATCATTCTCACTAATATGAGCGGCTTTTATCGTTACAGAATTGAGGATGTTATTAAAGTTACGGGCTACTACAACCAGTCACCAAAAATCACATTCTGCTATCGTCTTAACCAGATTGCAAACATCAGCGGTGAAAAGGTAAGCTCAATGGCATTTGATGAAATTGTTGCAAATATGTCCGAAGAATCAGGCGATTTATATATCGGTTACAGTATTTACGCCGACAGAAGCACTTCACCCGGTCACTACAAGCTTTTCCTTGAACTTGCAGAAGATATCAGCAATGAAAAAAAAGCTACATACAACGCTCTTTTCGAAGAAAAGCTCTGCAAGGGTAATGTATCTGTTGAACCACTTATAAAAAGCGGTGCTTTGGGTCATCCTGAGGTTCTTTTCCTTAAAAAAGGTACTTATGACGATTACCGCGAGGTATTAAGAAAACGCGGTGCAAACCTTAATCAGGTTAAACCTATTAAAGTTATTGATACAGAAGAAAAGAAAGACTTTTTCTTTGCACACGTTGAGGAATAAAAATGAATCTAAATTACGAAGAAGAAGCTCTCTCTTTAAAAAAGAAAGGGCTTACTGATGAAAATGTTATCAGGGATTTAATTGCTTTCAAGGAGCAGAATCCTCATTTATTAAAAACCACATTTCCCTGCGAAATGTATGATAAAATCAATCTTATGTGCCGTAAATATATGGACAGACTTGCACGATTTGAAGTCGATTATGACTTTATGGTTGACGAGGAAGCTTTCAAAAATGTTGCAGTTTGTGCTTTGGAATGTGCCCCGTTTTTACATTCGCAGGTTATCAGAAACCCAATAACCCCCTATTGGAAAGTTGCAGATTATAACGTTAGTGAATTTGTTTTTGCCAAAGAGGTTGACGATTTAGAAAAGGCTAAAAAAGAGTTTTTCTCCCGTCAGATACCACTCAAAAGCAATATTCAGTTTAACATTGGTCTTTTTTATCATCAGGGCAAAACCTACATTCTTTTTATATGGAATCATATGTGTATGGATGGTGGCGGTTTTAAAGCCTTCTGGAGCGAC
>JAZNHK010000026.1:0-4300 GCA_045576915.1 Acutalibacteraceae bacterium | reverse complement strand
AGCTTATTATAAGACGTTGCGCGATAGCAAGGCTGGTAGTTATTGTTGCCCATATGGGTTGTCTTCATATGTATATGAAACACCAGATGTAAAAATGATTTTTTCTGGATTGAAAATTCGTGAAGTTTATAATAAGAAAATATCAAAATCAATAAACTCTGATGAAATTATATTTAATCCAATTATAAGTGAAGAGAATTGTATAGCAATTGCCAGAGATATAGTTGTGACATTGAATGAAAAAAAAGAAATAGAAAATAAACTAGAGGCTATTAGAGATTTACTGCACGAGACACGTTCATTAAATGGACAAGTGAAAAATACAATGGATCAACTATGGGAGAATAATACTGACGATGAAAAAATTAATTATGATGATCTTGTGTTGGCATTGAAAAATGTTCATGTTAGTAGTTATATGATTTCAAATAGATTTTCTTATTTTGATTCAGTTTTAAATCCTACACTTACAATAGGGAATCCATATTCTGCAGTTATTTTCAAAAAATTTGATAAAATAAGAAAACTGTTAAAAGATTACATGAGAAAAAATGTATGGATTTCATTGAATGCAACAGAGCAAATCAATTTCAAATATGATATATTTCCAACATTTGAGACACTATTATTTATAATATTTGAAAATGCTATTAAGTATTCCCCCAATAATAAGAGTGTGGATGTATGTTTTACTGAGAAAGATAAATCTCTTGTTGTTGTAATTTCTTCAATAGGACCTTATTGTGATGAAAATGAGATTTTGCATTTGTGTGAAAAAGGCTTTCGAGGAGAAAACGCAAAAGTGTTTCAACAGAAAGGGCAGGGGTTTGGATTGAGCTTTGCAAAAAAAATATGTGATGATCACAAAATCAAAATAAATTTTAGTAGCATTTATTCTCATAAAGATCATGCTGTTAAATATGGTACTTTTAATGTTACTCTTAGTTTCCAAAACGAGTAGTGATATATATAAACACTTTTTACATAAATTAATAGAACAACCTATATCCTAGAAATAATTGTGTGGTGTATCTTATAAAAAAGTTATATTTGTGTTAATTCATTTAAAAAGTTTTAAAGATGGAGAGATTGTCACAAATTTGGATTATTCCTGATTTTTGTTATATTACAGTTGCATAAAATATAAATCACGGTATTATAAAAAACGACCGACACTTGTAAGTGTAAGTGTTGGTCGTTTTTTATGGTGGAGCATAGGGGGATCGAACCCCTGACCTCTTGACTGCCAGTCAAGCGCTCATCCCAGCTGAGCTAATGCCCCGTATGTTTTATTGTGTTTTGGTGTCTTGGGGGTGTTTATCTGTTAACTCGCTCTCCCAGCTGAGCTACGCCCCCGAATATTAGTGAAAAGTTAATAGTGAAAAGTGAAGAGGTGTCGAAACTTGTACTTCGCAAACTTTTACTGAAAAAGTATAGCATTTTAGGTTTTGTTCGTCAATAGAAAATGGGGTAAAAATATTTGCTTTTTTCTTGATTTTTTGTCCTTTTTCTATTCCATTTTTATTGAGCATATGATATACTCTAATATGTATAATTAGGTATATTGGGTGCGTTGTGCCCTTGTGATACGGAAGGACAGTTTAAATGGCAAAAATTATTTCCATTGTTAATCAGAAAGGTGGCGTTGGTAAGACCACAAGTGCTGTAAATCTTGCGGCGGCTTTGGGTGCTATGGGCAAAAAGGTTTTGCTTGTTGATATTGACCCGCAGGGTAATACTACAAGCGGTTACGGCATTTCCCGTAAAAATCTTACTGCAACATCCTATGAAATTTTAATCGGGTTGGCTACTGCTGCATCCGCAATTATTTCAACAAAATTTCAGGGAGTTGACATAATTCCCTCAAACATAAATCTTGCAGGTGCAGAGCTTGAGCTTGCGATTGTAGAAAAGCGTGAAGCAGTGCTGAAAAATGCATTGGCCTCCATTCAGGGTAGCTATGATTTTATTTTCTTTGATTGTCCGCCCTCGTTGGGGCTTATAACCCTTAACGCTCTTACTGCATCCGATAGTTTTCTTGTTCCCATTCAGTGTGAATATTATGCACTTGAAGGTCTTTCACAGCTTATGGCAACAGTCAGAACCATAAAAAGACTTTATAATCCTCTTATTGAGCTTGAAGGTGTGCTTCTCACAATGTATGATGGCAGACTAAATCTCACTCAGCAGGTTGTGGCAGAGGTTAAAAATTTCTTCCCCAAAAAGGTTTATGCAACGGTTATTCCCCGTAATGTAAGACTTTCAGAAGCACCGTCATTCGGTGAACCGGTTATATATTATGACAGGGGCTCAAGAGGTAGCGAAAGCTATATGGCTCTTGCAGAAGAGTTTTTGAAAATGCAGAGATAACAACAGTTATAAGGAGATAAAAAATGGCAGTGAAAAAATCCGGACTCGGCAGAGGCTTTGATGCAATTTTTGCCGATAACTCCGTTGAAGATATTTCCACAGGCAACAGCACCACTAAGGTTAAATTGCTTGATATTGAACCTAATCGTGAGCAGCCCCGAAAACAATTTGACGAGGATGCTCTCTCAGAGCTTTCCGACAGTATTGCTCAGCACGGTGTGCTCCAACCCTTGCTTGTAAGACCCATGCCTGATGGTGGATATCAGCTTGTTGCAGGTGAAAGACGTTGGCGTGCATCCCGTATGGCAGGATTAACAGAGGTTCCCGTTGTAATCCGTGATTTAACAGATTCGCAGGTTGCAGAGCTTGCCCTCGTTGAAAACTTACAAAGAGAAAACCTTAATCCTCTTGAAGAAGCTAACGGTTATAAAGAATTGGGTGAAAAGTTTGGCTACACTCAGGAGAAAATTGCAGAAATCGTGGGTAAATCAAGACCCTCAATTGCAAATGCTTTAAGACTTCTCAATTTGCCCGAGTCTGTTCAGCAGATGGTTTCAAAGGGTAGCATTTCAATGGGTCACGCAAGAGCAATTTTATCTCTTGAAGATGATAAAATGAAAACCGACCTTGCAAAGCTTGTTATAGCAAATGACCTTTCAGTAAGAGAAACTGAAAGAATTGCAAGAAATATGGTGAAGGAAGCACCTGCGAAAAAGAAAGCAAAAAAACGTAATCCCTATTACGATGAAGCGGAGCTTGCACTTTCCGAGGTTCTTGGCAGAAGTGTAAAAATAACAAAATCTTCAAAAAAAGGTTCTCTTGAAATTGAGTTTTTTGACGATGCAGACCTGAAAAAGCTTTTGAAGATATTTGATAACGAATAAAATATTTTAAGTAAATACGGAAGAAGGATAATAAAATGATTGATATTAAATTTTTAAGAGAAAATCCCGAAATAGTTAAACAAAATATTAAAAACAAGTTCCAGGACAAAAAAGTAGGTCTTGTTGACGAGGTTATCGCACTTGATGCTGAAAGCAGAAAAGTTAAGGGCGAAGCTGATAATCTTCGTGCTTCAAGAAATAAAAACAGCAAAATGATTGGTGCTCTTATGGCTCAGGGCAAGAGAGATGAAGCAGAGGAAATGAAGAAAAAGGTTTCCGAAGATGCTGCTCGTCTTGCAGAGCTTGAAAAAGCAGAGGAAGAGCTTTCTACAAAAGTTAATGATATTATGATGCTTATTCCCAATATCATTGACCCATCTGTTCCCATTGGTAAGGATGACAGCGAAAATGTTGAGGTTCAGCGTTACGGCGACCCTGTTGTTCCCGATTTTGAAATCCCTTATCACAGAGAGATTATGGAACGTTTTGAAGGTATTGACCTTGACAGTGCAGGTCGTGTTGCAGGTAATGGTTTCTATTACCTTTGTGGTGATATTGCAAGACTTCATTCTGCAGTTATCTCCTATGCGAGAGATTTTATGATTGACAGAGGCTTTACTTATTATATTCCTCCCTTTATGATCAGAAGCAATGTTGTAACAGGCGTTATGAGCTTTGCAGAAATGGATGCAATGATGTATAAAATCGAAGGCGAGGACCTTTATTTAATCGGTACTTCTGAGCACTCTATGATTGGTAAGTTTATCGATACTATTACCCCCGAAGAAAAGCTTCCTTTAACACTCACAAGCTATTCACCCTGCTTCCGTAAGGAAAAGGGCGCGCACGGTATTGAGGAACGCGGTATTTACCGTATTCACCAGTTTGAAAAGCAGGAAATGATCGTCATTTGCCGCCCCGAAGAAAGCGCGGAATGGTATGAAAAGCTTTGGAGCTATACGGTAGAGCTCTTCCGTTCGTTAGACATTCCCGTCCGCCAACTCGGCTGCTGCACGGGCGATCTTGCGGATTTGAAATATAAGAGC
>JAZNHK010000025.1:0-6313 GCA_045576915.1 Acutalibacteraceae bacterium | reverse complement strand
CTCCTTAATATGGTTTCTTTGTTTTGGGGTTATCTTAAATATGTCGTATATAATATCTTGAAGATTGCTATGACAAGATTCATCACCCGCTATGATATTCTCTACACAAGAAGTAATTTCCGCATTTTTTTCAGGTGAAATGTCAGCAAACGGAAGTTCTAACAAATTCCCTTTAAGTATTTTAATTTCCGAAAACAAAACAATATATAGATATTGATAAAGTTCAGAATTCAAAAATGCCATTACGGTTTTAATGGACATATTAGGTATTTTGGGGATTAGTATATTAGCACTATTCAAGAACAAAGAGCGATTATTGTCATACGCAAAAACCAACTTGCTTGATATGAACTTATAGACCAACTTTTCATCAGCTCTATAAACCTCATCCTTTGCCACTTGTTGAAAATTGTGTCTATTATATTCAATATGTTTGAGTGGTTCTTTTAAAACGTATGGCATTATTTCTTTGCCGGTATAAATAGGTTCACTTGTTGCACTTTTTTCTAACAACAATTTTTCTTTGTTGTTACCAGTAACAACACCTAAAGCCCAAATGCTATTTTTGAGCGTGTACTCGCCTTTTTGCTTCACCTGGTTTATTATTTCAGAATCAATCACACTTTGAAAATTAAAAACCAAGTTTTCTGTATTATAAAAATTGTTTCTATCAACACAAAATAAACTTTCTGCTGAATAAATGTTTATTTTGTCAGTTGGTTTATTATTAGATACCTCTATATCTATATACTTTGTTGTTACACCTGAAAACATCCCATTGTATAAGGTTATTGAATTTATACTTCCATGACATAACATAAACTTCCTTATATCTTTATGAACTTTTACATTTAAAATTGATTCCGGAAATAGAAAACGAATGCAACCTTTTTCTTTCAACAAGCTAAAAGCTTTAACAAAAAAACAAGAAAACGATTCCTTTGATGTTATTTCAAGTATCGAACTATTTTCGCAAATTGCCCCCCACGGCGGATTGGTTATAATATATTCAAATTGCTCTTTAAAAATCGGTATATTCATATCGAATAAATTATCTTGCAAAAAATCCCCGCAATATATTTGTGGAACAAATACTTCGTTTTTATATTTAAGCAATAAATTTATTTTACATATAAAAACAGCTATAAAATCATTATCCATACCATAAATTTGACTTGGGTCAGCATTGACAGACAACAAAAACGAACCACTCCCACAACAAGGGTCTAAAAACTTTTGTCCTTCTTCAAGAAAGACAAAAGAAAGCATGTTTCGAACAACCTTCTTTGGAGTATAATATGAGCCTTTTTGATTTTTTTCGCCCTCTAAAGATAAACTTTGGTAAATAACTCCTAACAAGTCACGTTCGTTTATAGGAAGCGTTAATTGATATAAAAAATCATTAAGTTTACACTCATAATTTGAAAGAACATCTTGCACATGAGGAAGCCAATATATATTGGCTTGCACCAATTGTTTTACTGCAATTGTATATATTGCTGAGTAAACGTCAATACCATGATCAAAAATAGCGTTTACAATATCCGTAATCATTGGCAAATCATTTTGATTTTCAATATATTCCACAGGTAAAAATCGTTTTTGCGACATTTGTTTATTTGCACGTTTTGTAAGTTTACCTGAGATGTCTACATTTAATCTCTCCCAATTTTTTGCAGTAGCAACAGAAATATTGGCATTCATTTTATCACCTCTCAAGACTTATTTAACTATATTATATCACAACTCATTATAATGTTCAAGCAAACGTAAAGCCATTACCAGAATATACAAACAAATATCAACCATCTAAAAAATCAGCAGCATTTTCCAGAAGCATAAATTAAAATTAGCAGAGGATATACCCTTGCTTTCGCAATGGATAAAAAAGACGATTCCAAAGAATCGTCTTTCTGGCACCCGCAATAGGAATCGAACCTATATCTAATCCTTAGGAGGGATTTATTCTATCCATTGAACTATGCGGGCGAATATTAAATTTTGCTTTGATATTATATCAAATATCTATATTTTGTCAAGGTGACAGTTTCAACTATCACCTTGATTTTTCGCTTTTTTAAATATTATAAATTTACTAAAAAAATAATTGAGAATAACAACAATTACTGCAAGGGCGATTTTTACAATTACCTGCCCCGAAATGGTTATTCCTAAAAGGTTCAACGACCTTTCACCTAGACCGAAAACGGAAATAAAAAGCCACATTCCGCCCTCTTCAACACCAAAGCTGAAAAGCCTTGCACCAACAAACTCGGGCAACTCTTTTCCAATTGTTTTAACATTCCAGCTTTTTGATTCAAACACAAAAAGCTTATTTGTTACAAAAGCAAAAGCAACACCTGCTACCCATGCAATTGCATTATTTAAAAGGTAAAGCTCTTCACCAAGAATTTTTGTAAATATCCAGAAAACAACAAAATTCACCAGAGTTGTAAGAACGCCAAAAATCAGATACAAAAGCAATTCTTTATATTTGCTAAAAAGTTCTTTTATTTTATTCATCCTTACCAAGATGCTCCTTTAAAATATAGATGGGTCTGTTCTTTACCTGGACATAGATTTTTGAAAGATACTCTCCAAGTATGCCCAAGCAAAAAAGTTGCATACCACCAAGGAAAAGAACAAGCACAACAATTGTTGCATAACCGGGTACATCTATTCCAAAAATCAATTTTTGAAGCACCACAACAATAAGATATATTATTGAAGCAAAAGCGGTTGCAAGACCTATGCCCGTTGCCAATTTCAAAGGGAAGGTTGAGAAAGAAATAATACCCTCGAAAGCATATTTAAAAAGTTTTCCATAGGACCATTTGGTTTCGCCAAACTGACGTTCCTCAACCTTATAAGGAATATACTTGGTGTTAAACCCTACCCAACTGAAAATACCTTTTGAAAAGCGGTGGTATTCGGTCATTTCAAGGATTGCATCCACCATCGTTCTTTTAAGGAGTCTGAAATCCGAGGCACCATTAACAAAATCAACATCAGTAATCTTGTTAATTACCTTATAAAACGAAGATTTCATGCCTGACATTGTTTTACTCTCTTTTCTGTCTTCCTGATAGGCGGCAACACAGTCTAAAGTTTCATCCTTTTTCATTTCCTCGAGCATTTCTAAAACTACCTCGGGACGTTGTTGCAAATCCGCATCAATTATGCAGACCATATCCCCTTTTGCATGAGAAAGACCTGCATATATTGCGGCTTCTTTACCAAAATTTCTGCTGAAAGTTAAAACCTGAATATTATAAGAGCGGTTATCAATATAGAGTGATTTGAGTTTCGGATATGTCCCGTCTTTGCTTCCGTCATTAACGAAAACAAATTCATAATCCTCAACTACTTTTTTGAAAACATTATTCACTTCATTGAAAAAACGCTCTACATTTGCTTCCTCGTTATAGCAAGGAACAACAAGTGATAATTTCATAGGTTTACCCTTTCAGCATCAATTTGTAATAATTATTGGTATTTTTTCTTTAGTTAAACTTAATTGTAAGAATCTTTTTGCCTGTGATTTCAAATTCTACAAAGCCATCATCACCCATTGTGAGTGCTTTGTCATCAAGCTCCTCAAGTGTAACAAGCTTAACTTCATTCCACTTTTTGCCTGAATATGCAGGAAGCTCGAATTCTGCTCTCTGTCTTTCAACAGGCGACTGTGCTTTTTCGATAGGTGCAACACCACCGTTGAGACGGATTGCATTCTTAACAGTTTTATCAGAAGGATTGAAGAGACGAACAACATAGCCTGTACCATCTTCACTCTTTTTAACTGCACTTACATTGAGGTTCTCGTCTTTAAGTTCAAGGAAAGAATGAGTAAGAGGATTCTTACCATGGTCTGTGGGTGCAACCTGACCAATTGTAAGGTAAAGATTAAATCTTTCGCTCTCCTGCCATACGTTACCTTCTTCCCAGTTACCCTTATGAGGCATAAAAGCGTAACGGAAGGTATTTTTGCCAATGCACTGTGAACCTTTATCCCAGTCGCTGTAGTTCTGCATATCTTTTGTTACACAGATACGTAAGGGATATGCACGGATAAGAGAAAGAAGAAGTGTATTGGTTTCATCATCTGCTGCTTCATAAGCCTTAAGACCGGTGTTAAGAAGAGCAACACCATTTTCACCATCAGAAATGCTTACGAAAGAGTTCATAGGATGCTCTGTCATCGGGGGTTCATCATAAAGTGAGTAATCAGGTGCCTTGATAGGTCTTCTTACAACGTCAAACTGACCCTGAGCATCTGCATATTCTGCTTTTATATTTGTGGGGAACGCAACCTGAAGGTAATGGTCTTCACAGCGGTTGTTGATTGTTGTTTCAATTTCAACAAATTTTGCACCCTTGCGAAGAGTTACGAGGCTTTCGATATCAACGGGAAGCTTGTGTTCACTTCTTGATTTTTCATCAAATGCACGTTTTTCAGGGAGTTCCCAACGCATTGTAATTTTATAAGTTGTTTCAAATTCACCGTTAACAAGAAGAGTAACGTTTGCTTTTTCACCAAGTGTTGTGAAGGTTTCGTCAATTTCGGGAGCAACGTGCTGCCATGGATTGCCGATTTCACCACTATCTTTGAAATAGCCAAGGTTATCGAACACTTTACCTGTTTCTTTATCAAGAACGCTGAATGTACCATTGTGGTTAATTGAAACCTTAAGGTATTCATTTTCCATAACATTTGTTGTTTTAACAAGTGTAACGGGAGTTGTTGCACGAACATTGTAAAGAGGGCTGACCTTAAAGGTTTTGTAACCCATAGCAGGAATATCTTTTACCTCTGCGGCAACATAATACTGCTGAGTATGAAGAACGTTTGCAGTATCGTTGGGGTTCTGGATAATCTGTGCATTTTCTTTATTTGTAGAGATAACCTGATATTTAACAATATTGCCTTCTTCATCTTCAATCTTGAAGCTGTCTGCTTTCCATTCTGCAGGAATTTCAAGGCGAAGGTTAACAGTTTCAGTTCTCTTGAAGGGTGCGGGGTTGAATACTACAACTGCTGCATCGTCCTTACTGAATGTGCGAAGGTTGATATCACCTGCGATATCCATAAATGCACGTTCAAATACGCACATAGAAAGCTCTCTTGCCTGTCTGTAACGGGACATAACATCCTCATAAACAACGTCACGTCCGCAAGCACCGATGCTATCGTGACCGTGGTTCTGAAGAAGATAGTTATAGGAAAGGTCAATAAAGTTCTGGGGATAAGGTGCACCTGAAAGAGCTGCAAATACTGCCATAGGCTCAGCATAGTTGATAATTCTTCTTTCAGTGTCAAAGTTTTCCTGCTTGATATATGTTCTTGCAGAAAGAATCCAACCACAAAGCTCACTTACGCTACCCTTTGTATAGGGGTCACGCATTTCACCCTTAAGAACGGGAGAATCTGCTTTGAAGTTATCAATAATACCCTGCTCCATTTCTCTGAGAGTGCTATGGAAAACATCTGCGTCGGGAAGAGCCTCATTAAGGTCATTAACCATCTGAACTTCTCTTTCGTCAGGACAAGAAGAGTCGTGACCGATGGACCAGAAACGATGATTTGTTGTCCAGTCGCCATCCTGCTCCTTCATAGCCTGCTCTGCTCTTGCCTGAATGTTTTCTTTATGATACTCATAGAAGGGATGAGTGTACTGATAGTCAAGCTTCCAATCGCGGTCGATAAATTTAAACACACCGTTATTATCATTCCAGAGCATATCACGATTGTTTTCGTCCTTCTGATTGAAATAAACAGGACGCTGAACAACATACCAGATATTATAGCGAGGTCTTTTTGCAAGACGGGAAGCAAAAATACGAGTTCCGTCGGGACTTTCCCAGAAAAATTCGGAGTTAGGTGCTTTATATTCGTTAATTCCGCGATAGAAGGATGCGAAATTGATGCCGAAGCCTGAATAAATCTGAGGAAGCTGAGAAATCTGTCCCCAACCAAAGGGAGAATAACCTGTTTTGCTGATACCGCCCATTTCTCGACCGATTTTGTGACCAAGAAGAAGGTTTCTGATAAGTGCTTCGCTACCAACTGTAAATTCATCAGGTAAGCAGAACCAAGGACCAACCGCGATTTTACCCTCCTGAATATATTTAATAAGCTTTTCTTTCTTTTCAGGATATACTTCAAGATAATCCTGAACAGGCATTGTCTGTGAGTCTAAGTGGAAATGCTTGTAATCGGGATTTTTGTCAAGAATATCAAGAAGCATATCAAGCATATAACCAAGCATATACTGTGTTCTTCTTGCGGAGAAACGCCATTCTCTGTCCCAATGGG
>JAZNHK010000024.1:0-10301 GCA_045576915.1 Acutalibacteraceae bacterium | reverse complement strand
ACTCGGTGCTAAGATTTTCATTTCTCAGCTTATCGAAGGCAGTGCAGCAGGCTTCCAGGCTCTTCTTCCTGCAATCATTTTCCTTATTGCAGTTGGTCTTTCCTTTGCAACAGGTACATCATGGGGTACATTCGGTATTCTCATTCCCATCGTTCTCTCCGTATTCGGTGCAGGCGAGCCCATCACTATCGTTGCTATTTCTGCTTGTATGGCAGGTGCGGTTTGCGGCGACCACTGCTCACCCATTTCCGATACAACAATTATGGCATCCGCAGGTGCACAGTGCGACCATATTAACCACGTTACAACACAATTGCCCTATGCACTTACAGTTGCAGGCGTTTCCGCAGTAAGCTACATTATTGCAGGCTTCGTTCCCAACTGGATGATAGTTCTTCCCATCGCTTTTGTTCTTATGATTGGTACACTCTTTGTTATCAAAGCAGTTACAGGTAAGAAAGCATAAAAAGTTGATTTAAAGATATAAAATGACTCCATACACATTTTCAAAAATGTGTATGGAGTCATAATTTTTATTTCATAAGATTATTTAAGAAATCAACTGCTGCTCTGATATCAACCTCGGGCTTATCGCCAACCTCACGTTCAATTGTAAGGAATCCGTTATAACCGATTTCTTCAAGTGCTGCAAGGTATTTGGGGAAGTCAACGCTACCCTCACCAAGAGGAACTTCGATGAATGAATCGTCTGTAACGATTACATCTTTTTTGATTCCGTAAACAATTTCGGGATCACGGAAGAAAATCTGTTTGCCGTCTTTAGCATGAGTATGAACAATGTATTTCTTAAGATTATGTACTGCCTGAACGGGGTCGTCACCTGTTACCATAACAAGGTTTGCGGGGTCAAGGTTAACACCAACACCTGTAGAATTAAGACTATCAAGGAAGCCTTTGAGAACAGCACTTGTTTCAGGGCCTGTTTCAACTGCAAAATGAGCATCGATTGAATCTGCATATTCTGCAAGCTCGTGACAAGCTTCCTGCATAATTTTGTAACGGTCGTGGTTGGGGTCAGATGGAACAACGCCGATATGAGTTGTTACAATATCTGTTTCAAGGTCTTTTGCAAGGTCAAGAATTCTTTTTGATTTTTCAACTCTTTCTTTGTTAAGGTCCTTGTGGATAAATCCGCCACCGCCAAGGTCTCCGCAAAGAGCTGAAATAATAAGACCATTATCTTTAACAAGATTTAAAAATTCTCTTCTCTTTTCGGGAGAAAGATTTTCAGGTGCCATTTCACCGTGAGTTGAATAAACCTGAATACCTTGAGCACCACATTCTGCTGCTTTTTTCACAGATGTTGGAATGTCGGTTCTGAAGCTGTTAATAATGATACCAATAGGAAATTTTTTCATAGTAAACACCTCAAGAAAATTTATTTAATATTATTTTCATTATTGTTAGTTGTCTGTTCTGTTTGCGTTACGGGAGCATTCTGAACAGGCTGCTGAGTTCCTTGTCCCTCTAAATTGTTTAATGCATTTGTTATGTAGGAGGGTGTCTGCGGAGCTGTCTGATTCACAGGATTTTGCTTATATGCAGGATTAACCTGTGGTTGATATGGTGCATTTGCAGGCTGATTATAACAGGGAACCGCACCGTATCTCATTTCATACTGTTTTAATTTCTTTTTGTTTTTGGAATATTTAATGATTAAAACAATTGCAATAATAATCAAAATAAGTGTTGGAAGAACAGTAAACAGAATGATAACTACTGCAACCATTGTAACCATTCCTTCATCCTCAAACATTTCTCCGAAGAAATTTCCCTGAACAGATGCTACAACTTCGTTGTAATCAGGGGAATTGGAAAAATCGTGGTCCGCATTTAATTCGGGTTTATCACCTTCAAAATGAGTACCATTGAAAACTATTCCGGCAAGAACACCGGGCAAATCTGTATCAAAAAATTTTGCTTTTTCATAGCTTTCAAATGCAACTGTGAATATATTTTCCTTTGTTGCAAAAATACAAGCATGGAAAAAATATGCCATCTCGCTATTAAGCTCACTTTCACTGAAAGAATAGTTACCGGTGAGATAATAACAATTATAGCCACTAGAAGTAGTTTTTTCAACCTTATCATAAGAAACAAAATATTCATCAAGACTTTCAAGGTCACCTTCGTATAAGTAATAATGCTCAAAAACCTTTTTAATCTGCTTCTCATTCAAAGCGGTTATGCCTTCAGGAGCAAAAGCGTTTTCATCCACACAAAATTCAATGTAATTTCCATTTTCATGGCTGTATGCCAAGTCATCGGAAAAAACGCTTAATTCATATTCCCAAGGGATAGTAGCGTAAACTTTATCATTTTCTTCAATATCTTTTATGCTATCGTGTGCAAATACAGAAACTGAAAAAGCAAATGAAATAACTAAGATTACTGCAAGTAAAAAAGAAATCTTCTTAATATTTTTCATTAAAAGCTACCTCCTTGCTGATTATTTACATCATTCTGAGGTACATAATTACCTGTGGGGACAGTTCCCATAGGTACATTTGTTGTGTTAACAGGCTGTGATTGGTAATTTACATTATATGTATTAGCATTATAATATGCTGCCATATTCTGAGGAACAAAACCAAAAGTTCTTTCATATTCTTTTATTTTTTTCTTTGTTTTGCTGTTGAGCACACCAAAAACTATTACTGTTACAAGAGCAGGAATAAAGAAAAACATAAATACCGAGCCAACCAATGCAACGGATAATATTTTTCCGCCACCTTCTCCAAACATTTCCTCAAATTCTTCCATTAAATCTGCTTCTGTCTGAACATCAGGATATTCGGGCATTATTTCATCAGTTTCGACAAAAGGCATCTGAGAACTTGAATTATTATCTGCGGCAAATACTCCAATAGCTAAAAAACACATTAAAGCTGTAAGAACAATTACCAAAATCGAAAACTTTCTTTTCATCAAAAATCCCCCTTTATTTTTTTCCAATATTCCTTTGCCGCCTGCTCCTGCTTATTATCGCCAAATTCATAGTATTTAGCGTTTTTAAGAGCATCAGGCAAATATTGTTGAGCTACCCAACGATTAGGATAATCGTGGGGATATTTATAAAACTGACCTTTTATTTCTGCATCATCACCATCAAAATGCTTATTCTGAAGCTGACGTGGAATAGGTCCGCTTTTACCTTTTTTTATATCGTCCATAGCCGCATTAACGGCATCATGGGCGGTATTTGATTTTGGGGAGTTACAAACAAGTATTACAGCATCTGCAAGGGGCAATCTTGCCTCGGGCATACCCACCTGAAGAGCAATATCAGTTGCGGCTTTAACAATTGGCAAAATCATCGGGTAAGCAAGTCCAACATCCTCTGCGGCACAAACTAAAAGACGGCGGATTGCAGAAGTCATATCTCCTGCCTCTAAAAGCCTTGAAAGATAATGTATTGCGGCATCAGGATCAGAGCCTCTCATAGATTTTTGAAAAGCAGAAAGAATATCGTAATGCTCATCGCCCTCTCTGTCATATCGCATAGCACTCTTTTGAGTGAGCTCTTTTGCACTTTCGAGAGTTATTATTCTTTTTTCATTTTCCTGAGGTTTGCGGGAAGCTAAAACACAAAGCTCAACAGCATTAAGAGATTTTCTTACATCTCCGCCACAAGCAGTTGCAATATGTAATGAAACGCCTTCTTCAACTTGAAACTCTTCATTTTTTTCTTTGGCTAACAAGTCAAAACCACGATTAACCGCTTTTTCAACCTCTTGAGGAGTTACATGTTTAAATTCAAAAACAGACGAACGACTTAAAATAGCACTGTATACATAAAAATACGGGTTTTCCGTTGTAGAAGCTACAAGAGTTATCGAGCCATCTTCAATATATTCTAAAAGAGTTTGCTGTTGTTTTTTATTAAAGTATTGAATCTCGTCAAGATAAAGAAGAATCCCGTTAGGTGCAGTAAAAGCGTTAAGGTCCTGCACAATATCTCTTATATCTTGTGTACTGGCAGTTGTGCAATTAAGCTTTCTTAAAGTCCTGTCAGTTTTTTTAGCAATCATACGTGCCAGAGTTGTTTTTCCTGTACCCGACGGACCATAGAAAATAAGGTTAGGAAGCTCTCCTGATTCTATTATGTTTCTTAGTGGCTTTCCTTCACCGATAAGGTGTTGTTGTCCAACTATTTCATCAATATTTTGTGGACGGATTCTATCCGCAAGAGGTGTATGCATATTTTACTCCTCATTCTCAATTTTTTAGAACAATTGCCATTCAAAAAATCCAATTATGGCAACAATTATGATTGGTAATGTACCGCATTTTCTGAATAACAATGACCTTTTCATATCCGGCGAAAGGTCCATTTTATCAACCTTTTCTATATTTTTTGTCAGTTTTTTATAATACAGGTTTGTTGCATAAATCCCCATTACGATACGTATGCCGTAAGAAACAATGTACCTTAAAGCCGTAACTGATGCAGGAAACTTGAATTCTTCACTTAATTTAAAAAGATGCATTTGTTTTTCTGTCAGCTCTACATCTACTGAATTAGTTGAATATAGAAGGATATTTTCAGCATAATTAGGGTCTTCGGTATAGCACTCGTATATTGCATTTATTATTGCTTCATCACTGAATAAACAATAGAAAAGTGAACCAAATACAAGGGTATATAAAGCGAATATCAAAGCTGCAAGTTTATACATTTTTCTGTATAAACTCCAAGCAAAAGGAACGAAAAAACCGGCAATATTCCAAGAAACACCTTTTTGAGTTTTATCTATAAGCATAAATCTTGGAATATAGTATTTTTGATTTTTTCTTATTGCAGCTTCATAAAAAGAAATATGTTTTCCGTTAAGAGAAAAATCGTTTCCGTTGTTATTTATTTCTTCAATAATTTCCTGAACTATTTGTTGTGGACTTTCATTTTCTGATTTTTCTCTTTCTTCTTCAATTACAGAAGGAGTTTCTTCAGTTTCAGAATCCTCAACATCTACAAATTCTACTTCTATTGGTTCATTTGTGCCGTGCTTATCCTCATTTAAGCATTTTCCTGTCTGAATATAACATTCTCTGTGATAAGGTGTTCCGCATTCAGCACAAACCACCACATCATCTTCTTCATTAAAAATATTCTGACAAACGGGACATTTATAATTTTTATATTTCATTTTTTGCCTTTCTCACGTTTTTTATTATAAATTTTCAAGTTAAATATTACAGTAAATCTCCACTAAATGCAACATTTTCCCAATTAAATTTTCATTATTTTAATATATAAAAATATTTTTGAACATTTCTTTTGCAAATTGTCGATTTTTTTCTCTTTTTGGTTGAAAAAAACTCGCCAATATGATATACTTTATTGGAATATATTAAGATAATTATATACATTATATAGTAATTTTTTGGGGTGAAATAATTGGACAACATTATTGAGCTTTGGAATGCGGTCCTCCAAGAAATATCAGGTTCTGTTTCAAACGCTGTTTTTTCTACCTGGATTAAGGATTTGGTTCCAATTGATTTCGATGGTGAATGTATTTTGGTACAAGCACCGTCTGACTTTAAAAAGAATATTATTGTTAATCGTTTCGCAGATGATATAACAAAAGCTTGCGAATCTGTAGTAGGTTTTCCTGTTAATTTGAATGTTATTATAGATGAAGCATCAAAAAATAGTGAAAAAGCAAATTCTTTGCAAAACACTAACAATAATTCAGATATTTCTGAAAAAAATGAGATTAATTCTTCTACCATTGAACCTACATTCAGTAACTTTATTGTGGGGTCAACAAACCAGTTTGCTTATGTTGCAGCTGTTGCTGTAACAAATAATCCCGGTAATGTACACAATCCACTTTTTATTTATGGTGAATCCGGATTAGGCAAGACTCACTTGCTTAAAGCAATCAATTATGAGCTTAAAATAAAAATGCCTTCTATGAACATTGTCTATACAAGCGGCGAAAATTTTCTTAATGAAATGATTGACCATATGGGCGAAAAAAATATGTCTGAATTTCACAAGAAATACAGAACTGCTGATATTCTTCTTATGGACGATATTCAATTCATCGGCAAAACAAGTGTTGCACAGGAAGAATTTTTCTATACCTTTGAAGCTCTTATAAATCAAGGAAAACAAATTGTTCTTACTTCAGACCGTCCGCCAAAGGATATCTCAACATTAGAAGAAAGACTTCGTAGTCGTTTTGTTCAGGGTCTTCTTGCTGATATCCAGCCACCTATGCTGGAAACCAGAATTGCAATAATCCGTAGAAAAGCAAAAAATTATAATATGCCAATTCCTGACGATGTTACTGAATTTATTGCAGAACGTCTTAAAAACAATGTACGTCAGATAGAGGGTGTTGTTAACAGACTCTATGCTATTTATTCCATAGAAGGAAGAATTCCTACCATAGGCGATGCCAACGACGTTATAAAAGATATTATTTATTACGCTCAACCTACCGAAGTAACAATAAACAATATTATTGATAAGGTTGCAAGAAGCTTTGGAGTATCTCCTGAAGATATTCGTTCTGAAAAGAAAAAAGCAGAAATTTCCAATGCAAGACAAGCAGCTATGTATATTATGAGAGAGGTTACAAACCTTACTTACGAGGAAATAGGTCAACAGTTTGGCGGTAAAAAACACTCAACTGTTATTTATTCTCTTGAATCCTGTGAAAGTAAAATGGAAGACCATCCTTCACTCAAAAATAACATCTACGATATTATGAAAAGTATCAAGGATGAAAGAGTTGATTAAATTCCTTAAAATAAAAAATTATCTACATTTTGAACATCAATGTTTAAAAAGTTTTGAACATTTTTGACATTGACTTTTCAAGAGATAAATTTATTGACAAAATTAAACATTTTATAGACGAGCCTATGAAGTGCTTTAATCCCTTACAAATCAAGGCAAAAAATACAATCTCTACAATCTGACAGTTACTACTACTGCTACTGTTTAATATATTATTTTTGCCACTATTTTTAAAAAAATTCACTAAATTACATAATTTTAATTTTCAACCTTACGGAGGTAGCCTTATGAAAATAACCTGCAATACAACAGTACTTGCTGAAGCTTGTAATATCGTTCAACGCGGTGTTCCCCAAAAAAGCACTCTTCCTGCAACGGAGGGTATTTATCTTCAAGCAAAAAACTCAAGACTTACGCTTACAGGCTATGACCTTGAAGTAGGTATAACAACTTCTATAGAATGCTCAACAGAAACTGAAGGTAGCATTGTTCTTAATGCTCGCCTTCTCTGCGATATTTTAAGACGCCTTCCTGCACAGAGCGTAACAATTAACTGCGACAGCCACAATCTCTGCAAAATAAACTCAGGTGAAGCTGAATTTTCTCTTGTTGGTATTCCCGCAGACGATTATCCTGAGCTCCCAACAGTTTCCGGCGGTGTTCCTTTTGCAATCAAGCAGAGTATTCTTAAAAATATGGTTAAACAGACCATTTTCGGTGTTGCAATTCAGGATATTAAACCTGTACACAAAGGTATTAAATTTGAGGTTGAAAATAACAACCTTCGTCTTATTTCCTGCGATGGCTTCAGACTTGCAATCAGAAATGAAACAATCGAATATGCAGGCGAAGATATGACATTTGTTGTTCCTGCAAAAACTCTTTCAGAAGTTATTAAATTAACAGAAGATGATGATGCTAATGTTACATTCTCTATCGGAAAGAAATTTATTCTTTTTGAAATAGGTAATTACAGAATAGTTTCTCGCCTTTTAGAAGGTGAATTCTTTAATTATAAAAATGCAATTCCCTCAGAAAGCTCAACAAAAGCAAGAGTTAATCTTAAATTACTTCTTGATAGCGTTGAAAGAACATCTCTTCTTATTACAAGCAAAATAAAGAGTCCTGTTCGTTGTATTTTTGATGATAATACAATAAGAATTTCAAGTGCAACATCACTTGGTGCAGCAACAGATAAGATTCCTGCTTCAATCGAAGGTAAACGTATTGAAATAGGCTTCAATAATACTTATTTAACAGACTGCTTACGCACTGTTGATGTAGATGAAGTTAACATTGAACTTTCAAGTCCTGTTTCACCAATTATCATTAAACCAATTGAGGGTGACAGCTTCATTTTCCTCATTATCCCAATGAGATTAAAAAATGAAAATATAGGATAAAAAGTTTTGAACAATAATTGAAAGAATGTTTAAAAAATGAAAATAAAAGTTAAAGTAGCTCAAAAAGAACACAAGGATTTCATTTTAAAAGGTGATTATATAAGACTTGATGACCTTTTAAAGAATGTTGGTGTTGTTAATACGGGCGGTCATGCAAAGATAATTATTCAGGATGGCGAAGTTAAAGTTAACGGAGAAACTTGCACAATGAGAGGAAAAAAACTCCGTCAGGGTGACAGTGCCGAATATGAAAGAATAATTTATGATATTAAATAATTAAAATAAACAAAATGTGTATGAAATCGGACTTTTAATATTATATAGTTCGTATTAAATCATTTTTAAGGTGAAGTATGACGGTTAATTCTGTTAAAATTAAAAATTTCAGAAATATTGCCGATTTAAGCTTTGATGCACATAACGGAGTAAATGTTATTTACGGCGAAAATGCTCAAGGAAAAACAAATATTTTAGAAGCAATCTGGCTTTTTACCGGATGCAAAAGCTTTCGCGGTTCTAAAGATAACGAGCTGATAAAATTTGGTGAAGAATTTGCAAAAATAAATTTAGAGTTTTCTGATAATGTAAGAGAAAAAAAATCTGAAATTATTATCAGTGACAAAAAGAAAATTTCTTCGCTTAATGGTGTTTCACTTCGTTCGACTGCAGAGCTTATAGGTTCATTTTATGGAGTTATTTTTTCTCCTGTTCATTTATCTTTAATAAAAGATGGACCTGCTGCAAGAAGAAAATTTTTAGATACTGCTCTTTGTCAGCTCAAACCTTCTTACACAGAGTATCTTACAGGCTTTAAAAGGGCTTTACTTCAAAGAAATGCTCTTCTTAAAGATTTACATTTAAATTCAGGTCTTTATGATATGCTTGATACCTGGGATGACCAATTAGCAAGGTATTCTGCTGCAGTTATAAAAGAAAGGCTAAATTACATTGATTTACTTTCTGAATACAGCAAAAGCATTTATTCCGGTATATCTGAAAATAAAGAAGTATTTTCTGTTTCTTATTCAAGAGATGATCTAAAAAATAAAGAGCTTTCAGTTAAAGATATTTATTTATCAGAGCTTGAAAACATAAAACAATCTCGTAAAGAGAATATTATTATGAAAACAACAACAGTTGGTCCTCATAGAGATGATTTGAATATCCTTATAAACAATGTAAGTGCTCGTAGCTTTGGTTCTCAGGGACAACAGCGTTCTTGTGCTTTAGCTTTAAAGCTTGGAGAATCTGAAATTATAAAGAAAGTAACAGGGGAAACTCCAGTTGCTCTTCTTGATGATGTTATGAGTGAGTTGGATGAAAAACGTCAGGATTACGTTCTTAATCATATAAATGACAGACAAGTCTTTTTAACCTGCTGTGACCCGTCACAGGTTTTAAGGCTATGTGATGGAAAGTCCTTTTTAATTAAAGGCGGTGAGATAATCTAATGTTTATTCATATAGGTCAGGATACAGTTGTTATTGATAAAGAAATTATTGGAATTTTTGATATGGAAAACACAACCATTATGAAAAAAACGATTGATTATCTTAACAATGGGGAAAAAATGAAGGAAGTAATTAACGTTGCTCCCTTTGAACTCCCTAAATCTTTTATTGTATGCCAGACACCAAAAGGAAAAAAGATTTATATTTCTCCCGTTTCTGTAGGAACGATTATGAGAAGAATTGAATCTGGCAGCATAGGATAAAAATTATTTTAAAATAAAAAATATTATATATTTATTTTGAATCTTCTACGGAGGTTAGTATTTTGGACGAAAACATTATTAAAACCGAAGAGGAGCTTCGCGAAGAAGCTAAAGAAAACGAAGTAGTTCTTGATGAGAACTCAGAAATTGATACTGTCGTAACTGAAAAATACGATGCAAGTGCAATTCAGGTTCTTGAAGGACTTGAAGCAGTTAGAAAAAGACCCGGTATGTACATAGGTTCAACAGGACCCAAGGGTCTTCATCACCTTGTTTATGAGATTGTTGACAACTCCATAGACGAGGCACTTGCCGGTTTCTGTACTCACATTGAAGTTGAAATTCTTCCTGATAATATTATTACTGTTCGTGATAACGGACGTGGTATCCCTGTTGGTATTAACGAACA
>JAZNHK010000023.1:0-2977 GCA_045576915.1 Acutalibacteraceae bacterium | reverse complement strand
ACCATCGATAAGACCTTCTTCAATCGCTTTCGCACCTGTTTCTGCATCCATACGACCTGCACATACAACTGGAATATCAACAAATTTCTTGATATGTGCTACGTCATCTAAGTTACAGTTTGTAGGCATATACATTGGTGGATGAGACCAATACCAAGAGTCATATGTACCATTATCTGCATTGAGCATATCATAGCCTGCATCCTGAAGATATTTTGCAGCCTTTTCGGATTCGGGCATAGCTCTGCCAACTTCTGTATATTCTTCGCCGGGCATTGCACCGTAGCAGAAGTCTTTCATTTTTGATTCAACGGAGTAACGAAGAGATACGGGGAAATCTTCACCGCAAGCCTCTTTAATAGCTTTAACAACATCAACTGCAAAACGGTATCTGTTTTCAAAGCTTCCGCCATATTCGTCGGTACGTTTATTAAAGTATTCAATAGCAAACTGGTCAAGAAGATAACCTTCGTGAACAGCGTGAACTTCAACACCGTCAACACCTGCATCACGGCAAAGCTTTGCAGTCTTTGCGAATGCTTCGATGATTTCGTGAATCTGTTCAACTGTCATTTCGGGACATTCGATATCGTGAGCCCAACGAGATTTCTGAGGGCTGGGAGATGCCAACTCGTGAGATGTATCAATAACAGGCTTGATAAGTGCACGAGTGAATTTGTTTTTGTGGAGAGGTGCAATAAGCTCGGTAATAGCCCATGAACGACCCATACCTGCTGTAAGCTGAATAAATAATTTAGCACCTGTTTTATGGATTTCATCCATAAATTCTTTAAGATCTTCAAACATCTTGGGGTTCTGCCAAAGCCATTTGCCCCAGAAGGTATCACGCAAGGGAGCAATACCAGGGATGATAAGACCAACATTGTTATTTGCTCTTTCCAAGAAAAGCTTAGCCGCTTCCTTGTCAAAATGGCAACCGCCGAGTTCAAACCAACCGAAAAGAGATGTACCACCCATAGGGCACATAACGATACGGTTTTTGATTTCAACATTGCCTATTTTCCAAGGTGTAAACAATGCTTCGTACTGAGGATTCATTAAAACACTTCCTTCTCAAAATTTCACATCATAAATGTTCAATATTATAATAGTTTATAAAGATGATATTGTCAAGTTAAAGTTTTGACAATCTTTTATAAAGCTACTACTTGCTCTCATCAGTTTTTTATTGTATATTTAAAGTATAAAAATATAAGGGTGATATTATGAAACCGAATATTATATTTTATTTTTCAGACCAACAACGTTGGGACACGCTTAACAATGAGCTTATGCCTAATGTCTGGGAATTGGGTGAAGAAGGAACTATTTTTGAAAACTCCTTCACCTGCCAGCCTGTTTGCGGGCCTGCACGTGCTTGCTTGCAGACAGGGCAATACGCAACGGAAAACGGTTGCTATTGGAATGGTATTCCCCTGCCCGAAAACACAAAAACAATGGCAGATTATTTCAATGAAAACGGATATGATACCGCATATATCGGCAAATGGCATCTTGCATCAGACCGCGCGCCCGGTATTGGTTTACATTGCGAGAAAACTGCCGTTCCTAAAGATAAACAGGGTGGTTATAAATATTGGAGAGCGGCAGATGTTCTTGAATTCACCTCTCACGGCTATGACGGTTATGTGTTTGATGAAGATGGCAACAAAATTGATTTTACAGGCTACAGAGCAGACTGCATAAATGATTTTGCCATTGAATATGTTAACAACCACGATGGCGAAAAGCCCTTCTTTATGTTCATTTCTCAGCTTGAACCCCACCATCAGAACGACAGAGGTCATTTTGAAGGTCCTGTTGAAGCAATAGAAAAATATAAGGATTACCCCATCCCCGAGGATTTAACTTTCCTTAAGGGTGATTATAACGAGGAATACCCGGATTATATTGCCGCAATAAACCGACTTGATGAAAATGTTGGTAAGCTTGTTGAGGCATTAAAAGAAAAGGGCATATATGAAAATACTGTGATTATTTACACAAGCGACCACGGATGCCATTTTAAAACCCGAAACTTTGAATATAAGAGGAGCTGCCACGAATCGAGTATTCACACTCCCCTTGTTTTCGGCGGCGGTGCAATTGAGAAAACAAATAATAAAGATTGTTTAGTAAGCCTTATTGACATACCACCAACAATTTTAAATCTTGCAGGAATAAGCGTTCCCGAAAGCTATTCAGGTAATATTTTACCAATAAACGAAACTGATGCACTTGAAAGAGATTGCATTTTTGTTCAGATAAGTGAATCACATATCGGCAGATGCGTCAGAACAAAGAACTGGAAATATTCCGCAAAGGCAATAGGTTCTGGTTGGCACAAATCAAAGGCAGTTCATTATTTTGATGATTTCCTCTACGACCTAAAAAACGACCCTTGCGAAAAGAACAATCTTGTAAACGACGAAAATTATGCAAAGGTTTTACAAAAAATGAGAAACCTGCTTTCAAGAGAAATGGTTAATGCAGGTGAAAAAGAGCCTAAGTTTCATAAAGCGTTGAAAACAAGAGAATATTGATATTAAACGATTCATATAATGACATAAAGGGTGTCTTTTACGACACCCTTTACAAATGAAATAAAAAAACAAACTTTTACAGAAAACCTCTTGACAAAACGTTGTTAATTTAATATAATGTTTTTCGTTGCAAATAGGGACCAATAGCTCAGTTGGTTAGAGCAACCGGCTCATAACCGGTTGGTCCGGGGTTCGAGTCCCTGTTGGTCCACCACTTTTTAAAGTTAATATAGGGGCATAATGTAATGGTAACATTCCGGTCTCCAAAACCGTCCTTGAGGGTTCGAGTCCTTCTGCCCCTGCCATAGCGACAGACATTTGTCTGTCTCTTTTTTTATGTTTTCAATATTCGCAAAACCTCTTTGCGTGACAAAAACCCGCCCGCTTGATACAATTTGTCTGAGGTGAGACTATGCGTGATATAGGAAAGAACA
>JAZNHK010000022.1:0-2815 GCA_045576915.1 Acutalibacteraceae bacterium | reverse complement strand
ATTAAGAGATTTCCCAAAGATATCAGACTCCCATATTTTATGGGGGTCTTCTTCAAACCCTGTTAGCAGATATTTAAGTAATTCTTCTGATTGACTCTCTGTTCCTACAACGGGTGCAACCTCTGTTTCAATGCAGGTTTTCAGCATATGTATTGATGGAGCAGATGCTGAAAGTCGAACACCATATCTGCCACCCTGCTTCACAATTTCAGGTTCTTTAAGGGTCAATTCATCAATATCAGGCATTACAATACCATAACCCGTTGCCTCGACCTCATCAAGAGCATTTTTTATTTTATCATATTTCTTTTTAACAAAAGAAAGCTCTTCAAGCTTTTCAACAAGTTGTTGTTCATTTTCAATCTGAATTTCTGTTTTTTCTTCTATTATTTTATAAATCAATTCACCTGAAAGAATAGTTTCAATCTCTGCACAGCCCTTACCCAGATCAAGCTTTGAAATCTGAGCAGAATTTACATATTCGTTTTCACAAATCCCCTTTACAACCATTCCCACATCCCCTACGCAGGAAATTTCTGTTGAGTTATCTTTAACACAATTGCAAATGGACTTTCTCAACCAATGCTCACGATTAAGTCCCATAACCCAACCGGGAAGCGAAATACCTATTTCACGAACAGGGAAACGGAACAAAACTGCACCAAGGATTTCACGAATTAAATCCTCATCAATTTCAAGACAATTAACCGGTATAACAGGTACTGCATATTTTTCTGTAAGCTGAGAAGCGAGCACACGTGCCTCCTGAGAGTTTGGAAAGCTACAGTTAAGAAGCATAACAAAGGGTTTGTTAATAGCTTTAAGCTCATCAACAACGCGTTCTTCTGCCTCTTCATATTCATCACGTGGTATATCGCTTATACTGCCATCGGTGGTTATGAGAAGACCTATGGTAGAATGCTCAGTTATTACCTTTTGCGTACCTAACTCTGCTGCCATATTAAATGGGATTTCGTGGTCATACCAAGGAGTTTTTACCATTCGGGGTTTATCCTCTTCAATATAACCCAATGAACTGGGAACAATGTAACCAACACAATCAATAAGGCGAACATTCAAAGAAGCGTTATGCGGCAACTCCACCTTTACCGCCTCTTCCGGAATAAATTTAGGCTCGGTTGTCATAATTGTTCTACCGGCTGCAGATTGAGGCAATTCGTCCTGTGCACGGTCTCTTTTAAATGAACTGTCCATATTTGGCAAAACCAAGGTATCCATAAACCTTTTTATAAATGTAGATTTGCCTGTTCTTACGGGACCCACAACCCCGATATAAATATCGCCACCGGTTCGGGTTTCGATATCCTTATAGATGCTTGTATCTGTCATAACTCTACCTCCATAGACCTTTTGAAATCTTCAATAAATGCTATGTGTCTTTTTGGTTTTTTATGACAAATTATTTTTAGAGAAACATGCATTATTTGACACAAATAAAAATATGTATTATAATATAAAAATATTACGTAAACTTCACAGGAGATTTGTTATGTTGTTAAATATTATCCCCAGTTATGATGTCATGGATGTTATCGACACATTCATTTCAACCTTTAAGCTTGAAAGCTTCTTCCCCTATCTTTTAGGACTTGTTACTGCAGTTGTCTGCGGTGCTTTAATCGGTGTCGAGAGAACCTTCCGCCAGAAGGAAGCGGGTATCAGAACACATATTATTGTTGCATTAGGCTCCGCTTTAATTATGATAGTAAGTAAATACGGTTTCTTTGATATTGTAGGTCTCGCAGACCACGTTAACCTTGATGGTTCCCGTCTTGCAGCTCAGGTTGTTACGGGTATTTCCTTCCTTGGTGCAGGTATTATTGTTTTCAAGGGTACTGTTAAAGGTCTTACCACCGCAGCAGGTGTATGGACAACAGCAGGTATCGGTCTTGCAGCAGGTGCAGGAATGTATGGTATTGCGGTATACGCAACTCTCATTCTTCTTATTGTTCAGATTGTTATTCACAAAATCCTTCCTGTTGAAAATACAAGTACAACTGCTGTCAGTATGAAACTAAAGGATGACCCCGAAGCAATTGAAAACATAACAAAGCTTTTTAAAGACAATAATTATATATTGATTTCAAGCTCTGTTGAAAAGAAAAATGAAAAATACTATTGTTTTTTCACAATCCGTGCAAAATCACATATCAACCCTGATGATATCAGCAAAATCTTCAGCGGTAACGAATATGTACTTTCTCTTTCAGTATAACAACTGTTAAAATTGATTATTAAACTGCTCTTTTTTAGGGCAGTTTTTCTATTGCTAAAAACACTGAAATATAGTATTATTATCTCGTGTAACCCACATTGAAAGTGAGGATTTTATTTTGAAAAACAAAATTACTTTTGATACATCCAGAAAAGTTTTACCAATAATTACTGCCATAATAGGCTTTAGTCTTGCAATTGCATTGCTCGTTTTAAGACTGAACTTGATTGCAGTGGTTAATGTAGGCTTTATGTGCATTATGTCTGCCCTGATTTTTATCGGTATCCTTGCAAAGAACAGAGTTTATCTTTTTAATATTATTGGATACTCAGCAAGTGCAATGGGCATTTTCCTTTACTTTGTACTTTTTGGTGCAGATGCAGGTTTTGGTGCTTTTTCCAGCGGTAAAACCGGCTGGGCAAGTGCGGATTATCCGCTTTTCAGTGGCGAGGGTACACTCCTTACAAGACTCGGTGGTAACATACTTCTGCTTCTTCCCTGCATACTTGCTATTGTTGCTCTTGTTCTTATTGCAAGAAGAACATTTACACGATTTGCTTTACATAAATTTTTAACATC
>JAZNHK010000021.1:0-16779 GCA_045576915.1 Acutalibacteraceae bacterium | reverse complement strand
CCTTGAAGAAAAAATGGGGGGAGTTGAAGAGAAAAACGATAGGTTTATGTATCTTTTTAACCGCCTTGTTGATATAGCAATGACTGTTCTTGAAAGGTTAAAGGTTGAATTTGGCGTGGGCAAGTTTGAACCCGTTGATTTTGAATTGAAAATTGGCGATAATCAAGACGGAGAAAAAGAAATTCCGCCCTACGAGCATCCTCTTGATGATGGTAAAATCTCAGTTACCGGCTCAATTGACCGTGTGGATATGATGGAAAAGGACGGCATTAAATATATCCGCGTGGTGGACTATAAAACAGGTAAAAAGGTGTTTAAATTATCAGAGCTTCTTGTTGGTTTAAATATACAGATGGTACTGTATCTGATGGCTCTCGTGAAAAACGGAACAGAGCGTTATGGCGAAATTATACCATCCGGTGTGTTATATCTTCCGTCAAGAATAGGGTTTGCCGATTACCTTGGTGAACGCAGTCCGTCAAATGAAGCTATCAACAAGCAAAAACGTTTGAGCGGTAAATTATCCGGTATGATTCTGGATAGTCCTGTTGTGTTCAATGGTATGGGTGTTGATGTTTATCCTGATTATTTTCCTGCTTCCTATGGTGCAAAAAATAATGCCAAGGGTAATTATTATTCACTTCAACAATTTCAGGCTCTCTCAGATTATATAGACGGTAAAATCATTGAAATGGGCAAAGCCATACACAATGGTGATTTCCCTGTAAATCCCAGAGGCGAGGTAGCAAGAAACGATGTAAAAATGTGTGGGTATTGCTCCTATAGGTCGGTTTGTGGCAGAGAACCGGGCGAAGAGTTTGAGGAGATTGAAGGTCTTACACATGGGAAGGCTCTTGAAAGATTGGTAGGTGGTAAAAATGAGCAGAAGTTGGACGGATAACCAGAAAAAAGCTATTGAAGCCCGAAATATGCAAGTGCTCGTTTCTGCCGCTGCAGGTTCAGGTAAAACCTCTGTTTTAACAGAACGGGTAAAAAGAATTCTTTGTGATACCAAAAATCCTTGTTCGGTTTCTGAAATTCTTGTTGTTACATTTACTCGTGCAGCTGCCAATGAAATGAGCGAAAGAATCTATAAAGCTATTTCTGCAGAAATTGAAAATAATGATGAAAATGCAGACTATTTGCGTCGTCAGATGACTCTTTTGCCAACGGCTGATATCTGCACAATTGACTCTTTTTGTGCCAAAATTGTAAGAGAAAATTTTCATCTTGCAGATGTTGGTGCAGACTTCAAAATCCTTGACGAAAAAGATGAAAAAGAACTGATGAAATATGCAATGAAAGAGGTTGTTGATGCCCTTTATCAGGAAAATAACCCTGATTTTATTGCGTTAAGCGAAATGTTTGTTGATGAGCGTGACGATGTTAAGCTCGAAGAAATAATTGAAAATCTTTACACTTATTCAAGGTCTTATCCATCACCTTTTTTATGGCTGGATGAGGTTGCAGAAGAATTTTCGCCTGATAATGACCCCTTAAAGAGTAAATGGGTGGAATATATTTGTAAATTTTTGTCAATGTTTGCAGATTTTCATTATCATCGCCTCAGACGTTGCTCGGCATTACTTCAGGAGGATTTAAACGTTCATCCTGATTATCTTGACCGCTTTGAAAAATCAGCTGAAGGTTTACTTATATTAAAAGAGCTTGCAGATAAAAAAGAGTGGGATTCCCTTGTTCTTTTAATAAGAGAAGGCTTGGTTTATAAAGTTAATATGACAGGTAAGAAAAACAAAATTGACAAAGAGCTCAAAGCCTTTGCTGATAAAGTTTTTCAGAATTTTGAGGATAATGCTGATAGTATTGTTGACCATACCTTACCCTTGGTTTCAGAGCATAAATTGGATTGCGAAAAGCTTTATCCGATAGTCAAAATACTTACTCAAGCGGTTAAAAGATTAACCCGCGTTCTTGATGAAAGAAAAAAAGAACGCAATTTCTATGGTTTTGATGATATTCTTCATAAAGCTATTGATTTATTGATTGATTTTTCAAAAGGCGTACCTGAAAAAACGGCTCTTGCTCAGGAGTTGACCGGAAAATATAAAGAAATTCTTATTGATGAATATCAGGATACAAACAAAGCACAGAACTCAATTTTTGAAATTATTTCAAGAGATAGAACCAATCTTTATACCGTTGGTGATGTTAAGCAGAGTATTTACGGCTTCCGCCTTGCAAGTCCTGATTTGTTTATCAGTTTAAAGGATTCTTTGACTCCCTATGACGGAAGCGTAAAGCCTTCAAAAATAATTCTTGAAAATAATTTCCGTAGCCGAGAGGGCATAACAAAGGCTGTAAACGCAGTTTTTTCCAGTATAATGTCACGTGAGATGGGCGAAATTGAATATGGTGAAGATGAATATCTGAATTATAGTGCAAGTTTTCCTGGTAAGCCTACTCCGGATGTTGAATTGATTTGCGTTAATGCAGATAAAAAGGCTGAAAACGCACCAACAGAGCCAGAAACTGTTGCAAAATATATCAGAAGCATTCACGATTCAGGTGTTGAAATCAAGGCAGGGGATAAAACCAGAAAGGTGCGTTGGGGTGATTTCTGTGTCCTTTTGCGAAGTGCCAAGGGTAAAGCAGGAGCTTACGAAGAGGCGTTGCGAAAGCTTTCTGTTCCCGTAAGTGCATCTTCCGATAGCGATGCCTCCTTATCAAAGGAAATTCAATTTTTGGTATCACTGGTTAAAGTTGTTAATAACCCATTGATTGATATACCTTTGATTTCTGTTTTGCTATCTCCTATATATGGCTTTACGGCAGATGAGCTTTCAGAAATAAGGAGAATCAATAAAAAATCAGATTTTTATCCTTGCCTTGTTAAATATGCACAGGAATCCCAAAAAGCTAAACACTTTATAGAAAAGCTTAATCTTTACCGCAATATATCAGCTACTTACCCTGTGGATGAATTTGTTGATTTTATTATAACTGACACTGCGGTCTCTGATGTTTATTATGTGCTGGGTGAGGGTGATTTAAGAAAGTCAAATGTAAAAGGTTTTTTGAAGCTTGCAAAAGATTTTTGTGAAAGCGGAAGAACAGGACTTAGTGATTTCATCCGTTATATTGATATCGCCGCAGAAAAAGAGGGTATAAAAACCCTGAGTGGTGGCATTTCTGATGATAACAGCGTTAAAATAATGTCCATTCACAAAAGTAAAGGCCTTGAATTTCCTTATGTTTTAATTGCAGACTGTTCAAAGAATATCAATAAGCAAGATGCATATAAAACCGTGGCGGTTTCCCGTGAAACGGGTGTAGGTATGAAGATACGTGATGATTCACTTTTTACAAGATATCATACACTTTCTTCAACGGCTACAGAAAAAGCGGTGCTTTTCAGCAATGTCTCAGAAGAACTCAGGGTTTTGTATGTTGCTATGACAAGAGCAAAAGAGCATTTAACATTCTTTATAAATGTTGCAGACAGCGGTCTTTTGACGAAGGTAAAGCAAAACCATTTGTTAGGTGAAAGCGGAAGGCCCTTGCACCCTTATGGAGTTTTCAGAGCAGCCAGTGCTGCGGAATGGATTTTAAGTTGCCTTTCGGAGCATCAGGACGGAGAAATTATAAGAAAGCTCTGCGGTATTCCGTTAGAGAGATTTTCGGAAAAAACAGATTTCAGGTTCGATTGCTCTTATATCGAAAGCAAGGACCAGGCTTTGAGCTCTGTCAGCCGCGATGATGATAATGTGAAGCCGGACCTTGAGCTGCTTGAAGATATTAAAGCCAGATTGGAATATTCATATCCTTATGATAGCTCCGGGATTCTTGCAAAGAGAACGGCTTCTTCAACGGAAACAACCAGAAAAAAACGCGAGTATTTCGGTACGGCAAAACCGCATTTCCTTAATGAAAAAATGAGTGGAGCGGACAGGGGAACAGCAGTTCATAAATTCCTTGAGCTTTGTGATTTTAAAGTCGCTTCCAATGATATTGAACAGGAAAAACTGCGACTTATAAGCAAGGGTCTTGTGACAAATGAGGAAATGGAGGTTCTTGATGCTTCAGCGGTTGAAAGCTTTTTCAACAGTAGTGTCGGTTCTCGCCTGTTATCCTCTTCAGAGGTCCTGAAGGAATATGAGTTTGCAATTTTAAAAGATGCAGTGGATATGTATGAAAATGTTCCCGAAACCGCAAAAACTGAAAAAATAGTTGTTCAGGGTAAGCTTGATTGTGCGTTTAAGGAAGAGGACGGCTATGTTCTTATTGATTATAAAACCGATAATGTAACGGATGAAAATCACTATGTTTCAGTTTACAAAAACCAGTTGGAAATATATGCTGATGCTCTTTATCAATGCACGGAAATACCGGTTAAGGAAATATATATTTATTCATTCAGACTCAAAAAGTTTATTAAAATCTGAGGTGCTTTTATGAACAAAAAAATTGGTGCTGTCATAGCTGTTGCGGTCTTGGTTTTTATACTCGGAGTTGTAGCAGTAACTAATAATGATTCAACAAAAAAAGAGCCTGCATCCGTAGTCAGCAATGAAGCTGCTTTACAGGCACAGGAGGGTAATTATTCAATAAAAATTACAAAGGTGTTGGAGGTTGAACCCAATCCCGAAGGTGCAGAAGCTCCAGAGGCTGAGAGCGTTGCAATAGTTGTTTATGAATACACAAACGATGATATAGCACATGGCTTAGCAATCGGCAATACTCATTTTAAAGCCTATGACAAAAGTGGTAAAGTGCTGGAGCAATACCCTCAGAAGGACTTGTTTGAACCCGGTGAGGTTGGTACTTCCGGTACTTTTACTGCAAGTGTTGCTTTTGCGCTTAACAATAAAAACGATTATCTTAAAATAGAATACTATAACGAAATTACTGCCAAGAAACCCGATGCGGTATTTGAGCAGGAGTGGTAAGACGAATGGTTGCTGATTCAGTTCAATCTGATTCAGATAATTGCTTGATTTTCAGAAAAATTGTAGTATAATTATACAAATATGGAAATATTGCGAAAACGGAAGAAGATGTATTTTATGGGAGTTATATCCTTCTTTTTATCACTTATTATAGCGATTCTATCAATGTTCCAGAATGTTTTTCCACCAATGTTTGATGATATTTTTATTAAAGAACAGGATATGACACCGGAACAGCTTCAGGAAAGATATTTTTTCTATTATTATGACAACCTTGCAACTGCAATGCTTGATGTTAATGAAGATGCTATCGGTGAAAATGATATTGATAAAGCAATTGAACATGAAGTAGATGCTCTCGCAGGTGTTTTTATAAATGATGATGGAGAAACCATCGTTGTTGCTCTTGCAGATAATTATATTCAGAGTAGGATTTATGTTTACAAAGATGTTACAATAAACTTGGGCGGTCATGCAATCAATTTTGATGCGTCTACAACCGGTTTTTTTGTCCGTAATATAACAGAAGACCCTGAAGATATCGTTACTGTAAATATAAATGGTCGGGTTGATGGTGGAAAAATTTCAATTGAATCCGATAATGCTGCCGCCGTGGTAAACTATGCAGATACAATCGTAAATGTTGATGAAGGAACCTATATTGCTCGTTCGTTGACGTATGATGTGGATGAAAATCATCTTGGTACAAACGGCAGTAAGTATAAAACTAATGTTTTTTATTGTGGCGAAGATGCAGAACTGAATGTTCTTAATGCAGAAATTTTAACAAATGCTCATTGTGGTAATGCATACGGAATAGTGAATTATGGTAACCTGAACATCGAAAACTCAGAGGTTTTTGCCGATGCAGAATATAGTGACGATGGTGTTGATTACATTTATCTGTCAATCGGTGTGCAAAACAATGCTGTTGCAACTGTAAAAAATTGTGATATTACAGGTACTCATAGTGGTATTTCAAGTAAAGGTACATTGTATGTTGATGGCGGTATTTATCAGAGTGTGGGTCACGGCGGTATTTATATATTGGGTAAAGGTAAGACATCTTATATCCGTAATGCAATTTTAAAAGAATGCGAATATACCGGTGAATATAATGTTAACCCTGAAACCTCTAACCACGCAGCTTTTTATATCGGTGGGGGCTCAGGGCAGGATGAGCTTGTAGTATATGTGGATAACTGTGAGTTTTATGGTACAAGAGCACCGATTGTGTTGCGTGGAAGCAGTGGTGAAAAAAATAACACACTCTACATCAGCAATTCTAAAATATCCGGTGACTCTAAAATCAGAATTGATAATAACACCCATACACTTTATTTAGGAAAGGGTAATGAGTTTACTGCTGATAACACAACAAGACCGGATCGTGTTATTGTAACAGATGACGTTTATTATAAAGTTTTTTAAAAAGTTTACATAAAAATATGGAATGTATTAGATTTTGACACAAAATTTAATACATTCCTTTTTATTTAATGTGGGTTATTCAATATTTCCTTTAAAAGCTGTATCTGTCGGGTATTTGCCTCTGTGGTTTCTGTATTTTTCTGCACCGGATTCGAAAATAATATATTGACCTTTGTCGCCTTGAACAATACCTTCTGCCATAGGGGGAGCTGTTATTGCTTCTTTCAGTAAATCGTTGCTACAAGCCTGAAGATTGATTTCTTTATCATCAATTTCATAAGTGCCGACTCTTTCAGTAATAAGAACATCATCATAAACATAAATGAAAGAGTTGTTTTTTCTTCCGTAACTGGTGGAGAAAATCATTTTTCCGCTGATAGAAAAACACATGCCTTGCACCTGTTCGGGAATTGCTAAAAGGTAATCAGGGATATAGCCGTTTTTTTCTGAGTTTATCTTTTTCACATCAGGGAGACCGTCTTCCAGAATGTAGCCCTCGCAATATGCATAAAAGGTTTCTCCGCTTGGAAGAGTTGTAACTTTTCTTGCCTTTTCTCTGGCTTTATCGCTGCTTTCAATAAAATCGCCCGTCCATAGCACACCATCATTAAAACAAGCAAAAGAGCCTTTGGTGTTCAGCTTGAAGTTACTGTCAAATTGCAGTTTTTCTCCGTTTTGCAGATTTTTAAGCTTGTTTACTTCAAAAATATAACAAGTGTCTTCGCTGGTGATGTAAACATATTCCTCTGATGAAGCAAGACCACCTGCGTGACCATAATAATCTTTGTTGTCAACATTCACAAGAGGAAAAGCTTTTTGGAATTTTTCCGTTTTGCCATCAACAAGCATAAGCATTGAGGGTAAAACGCTATCCTCATAATAACCGCTGACTGCATACATATCTAATTTACTGATATAGCATATACCCTGGGGGATTATACCTTCAAAAAGACCGGGAATGGTAAAATTCGGAGTGAATTCTTTAAAAAAGCTTTTATAATCTTCGATTTCAGTAATATCAGATTTGGTAACAACCTGCGTCTGGGTCAGTTTATCGGTAATTTCTTTTGTTCTTAAAACCGAAGAGCTACCGCAGGAGCTGAAAAGTATTACAGAAATTATCAATGAAACCAGTTTTATAATTTTTTTGTTCATAAAATCACCACACAACAGTATATCATATAAAGAAAAAAATGGCAAATTATATCAAAAATACATAAATTTACGAAAATAGCAGAATTTCTGTTTTTTCTCTTGATAGATTTGTAAAACTATGGTATAATTCATTGGATTTAAAACAAGGGGTAAAACCCCCTTATGTGTGATGGAGGTCATTGTAGTGAAAACAATCGGTGTACTTACAAGCGGCGGTGACGCACCCGGTATGAACGCTGCCATTCGTGCAGTAGTAAGAACTGCTTGCGAAAGCGGTATGAGAGTTATGGGTATCCGTCGTGGTTATAAAGGTCTTGTTGAAGGTGATATGTATGAAATGAATCTTCGTTCAGTTTCTGATATCATCCATCGTGGCGGTACAATGCTTTATTCCGCTCGTTGCCCTGAATTTGCAGAGCCCGAGGTTCAGGACAAAGCTGTTGAAGTTTGTAAAGAATTTGGTCTTGAAGGTATTGTTACAATCGGTGGTGACGGTACATTCAAGGGTGCTCGTGCACTTACGCTCAAAGGTATTCCTTGTATCGGTATTCCCGGTACAATTGATAACGACATCGCTTCTTGCGATTATACAATCGGTTATGATACTGCTCTTAACACAGTTATGGCAATGGTTGACCGTATCCGTGACACAACAGAGTCTCACGACAGATGCTCAGTTGTTGAAGTAATGGGCAGAAACGCAGGTTACCTCGCTCTTAATGCAGGTCTTGCAATCGGTGCAACCTGCATCCTTATTCCTGAGGTTGATTATGATATTGACTCATACATAATCCAAAGAATGAAACGTACTCAGAAAACAGGTAAAGAGCATTTTGTTATTATTGTTGCTGAAGGTGTTAAGGGTATTGATGCAAATTCTCTTGCAAAATATATAGAACAAAAAACAGGTGTTGAGAGCCGTGCAACAATTCTCGGTCACGTTCAGCGTGGTGGTTCACCCTCAGTTCGCGACAGAGTTCTTGCCAGCCAGATGGGTAACTATGCAGTTCAGCTTCTTAAGAACGATATTGGTAACAGAGTTGTTGCTTCTTGTAAAGATAAAATTGTTGACTACGATATAATTGAAGCTCTCAATATGAAGAAAACAATTGACCTTGACCTTTACAGAGTTGCAAACGAAATTTCAATTTAACAATTTTTTCCTTTATTTAACAGCCTTGATTTTCAAGGCTGTTTAATTTTTTGTCAATAATTTTTCTTTATATTCACCTTAGTTTTACACAAATTAAATTGTGTGAAGCGAGGTGATTTTTATTAAAAAAAGTAAAATATTTTTTTCGTTTTTATCAATTGTTTTATCTGCAGTTCTGATGTTTTCTGTTTTCTCTTCAGCGGTTTTAAATAATACAACTGTTGCAGATGTGAAATTAAATGGTGTAAGCGGTAAAATTGCAGAAATTAAAGAGGATTTTTTCAATATCTTCAATGATGAACAGAAAACAAAAACCGATAATAATTATAATGAATTGCCTATGGTTTATGCAGGTGGTTATCCCATAGGTTTAAAGCTTTATGCTGATGGTGTGGTTGTTGTTGGCACGGAGTCTGTTGATACTGAAAAGGGTATGGTAAACCCTGCTCAGAAAGCCGGTTTGAAAATCGGTGATATTATAAAAGATGTTAACGGCATTAAAGTTAAAACTAATTCTCAGGTGTCTGAAATTATTGAAAAAAGTGCAGAGAAGGAAATTGTTTTTAAAGTCGAACGAAATGGTTCTATAATCGAACTTTCCTTTGTGGCAGAGTATTCTGTCAGTGAAGGAAAATATAAGGCCGGTATATGGATAAGGGATAGCTCGGCAGGTATCGGAACTGTTACATTTTGTCTGGAAAATGGTGTGTTTGCATCCCTGGGACACGCGGTATGTGATATTGATACAAAGACTACCATTCCTATTTCTCAGGGTGAGTGTACAAAAGCCAGAATAACCGGTTACACAAAAGGCAACAACGGGCTTGCAGGTGAACTGTGCGGATATCTGGAAAGTGAAAAAACAGGCGTTATTTACAGTAATGATGGGTTAGGTGTTTATGGTTGTTTTGATATGATACCATCTGATATGCCAATGTATCAGGTTGCACATAGCTCGGAAATCAAGGTTGGAGAAGCAGAAATTATAACAACAGTTGAAAACGGGGTAACCGAAAACTATTCAGTTATTATTGAAAAAATTGACAAAGGCTCAGCAGACAACAAAAATCTTGTTATTAAAGTTACAGACAGAGCCTTGATTGAAAAAACAGGTGGGATTATACAAGGTATGAGCGGTTCACCAATTATACAGAATGGTAAAATAATAGGTGCAGTTACTCACGTTTTTCTTAATGATTCAACAAGCGGGTTCGGTATATTTGCTGAAACTATGCTTTCTGCTATGCAGAATATGAGTGAAAACCAGATGAGTAAAGCGTCGTAAAAAGTCGCATTATAGGGTGTTTAAAACAGCTTTTATTTATGAAAAACACCATAGATACCAAAACATTTAAAATGCTATGGGCAAATTGCATAAATAAACTGACAAAATCCGACAAAAAGAAATTCATTTAAATTTTTTTCTTATTGAGTAAAAATAGGGCTTTTGTTGAAAGTAACGATATTTGTTGAAGTCTATTGAAATAAAGGTTTTTTCGGTTTATAATTTAGTCATTCTTTAGGAGGTGTTTAAATGGTTGGTAACATAAAAGTTTTGTTAACTGACGAAAAAGATGAAGCCACGCTTCAGCTTGCAAATGCACTACGTGCAAGCAGGATGGATGTAAAGCTTTGTCAGAAAAATGGTGCGGAACTTCTGAACCTGATGGAAGAAACTAATGCGGATGTAGTGGTTATGGATGCTTTTTTACAGCATATTGATGCAGTAGGGGTTGTATCAAGAATAAATATGAAGGATCCTACAAAAAGACCACTTATAGTTGTAATGTCAGGTATCGATAATGTGAATTTTGAAAGGGAAATTTTAAAAAGCGGCGTAGATTATTATTTCCTCAAGCCTATTGATGCAAATATGGTGGCACAGCGTATTGTTCAGCTTACAAGCTGGAAGGATGTTGGTGTTACAGCTCAATACGAAGCACCACAGGATTTGAATGTTATAATTACAGAAATTCTTCATCAGATTGGTGTCCCGGCACATATTAAGGGGTATAGATATGTAAGGGAAGCCATAAGATTAACAGTAGAAAATCCAGAAATGCTGAATTCTGTAACAAAAATACTTTATCCCACTGTTGCAAAGAATTTTAAAAGCACTTCTTCAAGAGTTGAAAGAGCAATTCGCCATGGTATTGAAACCGCTTGGGACAGGGGCGATGTTGATGTTCTTAACTCTTACTTTGGCTATACAATTCAAAACCAACGGGGTAAACCCACTAATTCTGAATTTATTGCTATGATTTCAGATGATATAAGACTAAAAAGAAATTTAAAGGCTACTGTTTAATGCAGTAGTCTTTTATTGTTTATTGACAAAAAAAGCAGTAGGTGGTAGAGTATAATGTATTAAATTATATCAGTTTTTGAGGGGATAGTATGGAAAGAATGTTTAAAAGAATTCTGTCTGGCTTTCTTGCATTTGTAATTATTTTCAGCTCTATGTATATAGGGATTGATGAAGGTGGCTTGGACAAGCATTTGAGTGTTAAATCCAACGCTTTGGATTGGCATACTAAAAATCAAGCGGTAATAGGTACGAGGTATGATGTTACCGGAATAAATTCTTATGGTGGCAGAATTACTTTTGTTCTTGATGAGAACGGTAAAGCTACGTTTACAGCAACTAATGATCTCCCTAACACAATGATGTACTATGACCATGATTTTAATGAATCAAAGCTTTGTTGCGATACTCGAGTTACAGAGGCTTATATTGGTAAGGGTATAAAAAATGTTGGTGCAGAGGTTTTTTATGGTTGCGAAAATTTATATAAGGTAGAATTGAGTCCGGGTGTGCAATCAATTGATGCAAATGCATTTTATGGTTGTCGAAATCTTCTAGAAATTGTTATCCCCGGTAGTGTAACGTTTATTAGTGAAACTGCTTTTTATAATTGTTATCCTTTTCTTGTGTTATGTGAAGCGGGTTCTTATGCAGAAAAGTTTGCTAAGGACCATGGACTCCGGTATAAGCATATTGTTTATAACGGGGCTGGCTGGAGTTATGTGGATAACATAATACACTTTTCAAATACACCAGATACACCCGATACACCGGATACACCCGATACACCAAGCTCGTACACGATCGAAGTGAAAGCTTTAGGTGAAAATAGAAAGGAAAAAATTGCTAACTTTGCAGTTGTTCATATTAAAAGTGGAGATAGAATAATTTATTCTAAAAAAGTAAATCCATTTACGGGTAAGGTTACTTTTACTCGTTCAGAACTATTTTTGAATGGCGTTTTTAATGAGGTGTTACCAAACTATACCGTTTCAGCGACTATTGATTTTGATATGGATGATGGTTTTGAGCTGTGCTCTGATGATGTAGATGAAAACGGAAGATGGAAAGGTGTTCCTTTTGAAGATGGTGTTAAGCTTCTGGTTGATGAGCCACGTTGGAGACCAACATTAAAAGTGTTAATTAATGAAAGTGATGTTGATAGATGTATAGATATACTTAAAGAGTACTCGGAACTGTTTGCTCAATCAACAAATGGTCATGTTATTGTTAATGATTTTGATTTGATCACTGTTTCGGATGATTATTGTGATGATACTAATACAGCGTTGGAGAAAAAGACTATAGCGGAACATGCCGATATTTGTATGGTGAAAAATACAGAGAGCAAAGCTGATGGTGGAGTAGAATTTGACATAGGTGCTGATAAAGACGGGAATTCATATTCACGTACTTTACCTGGATATACAGATGAATATACAAAAAAGCATACGAAAGAGGGTTCAATTTTTTGTCCTATAAATGATGAAGACAATACAACTATTGCAAAAACCTTATGCCATGAATCAGGTCATTACTTGCTTGGTTTTTTGGATGAGTATACTTCTGCAATAGGTTATCTTAATATCTTTTTTAATTTGTGGACGTATTCTGCTGCAGGTGAAGATTATAAGGGCAATTATAATTACGATTTTACAGATGCGGAAGGTAAGAGTAATAAACCCAATGGTATTATTGATAATGAAGCTGAAGAATTAGCAGCTTATTGGTCTAAGTGGGACGGTGAAATTGCTAGGCCTGATTTTTCTGTCGACAACTTGGGGCTGATGGAGAATCAAAAGATTGGAGGCAAAGATTCACTTGAACTGAGCAGAGCAGACCATTATGAAGGTGTTCTTTCTAAAGTCGATTATAATAAGTTCGTAAAAGAAGAAGCAGAGAATTATAATTCTTATACTGCGCAATATTTTTTTACAAACGCTTCTTGTGAAGATAGGATGGTTGAGGAATTAGAAAAGTTAGCCCAAGAAAATGGATATTCTACCAATTTTACAAAATGTGAGCCGGGTGTGCCACAAAAAGCAACTTACAGTTATGCCGGTGGAGACAATGTGAATATTACAGTGGATGGTAAACCTTTAGAGGACTATCTTAAATCTTTGGAAGCGGAAGCTGTTTCACTGTATACAGTAAGGTCTGCAACTGGATCAAGTGCGGCGGTAACGGATTGTGATTTTAATTACAATGACTCTGTGCTTAACATAACATCTGAGTCGGCAACCGAAATTTCAATTACCGATTTTGATGAGAATATTATTTATTCTGCATCACTTAATGAAGCAAATGGCTATACAACTGAATTTGAGGTTCCTGCAGGAAACAATTATTATGTAAACGTTACACAAGATGTTGACGGTGAGACTGTTACCCAACAGTATTATCTTGAAACTGTTTCTGTTAACTCCGATTTTGTTTTTGACAATAGTTATCCTACGGTGAGACTGTATTCTGCGAATGAAACCCAGGCTGCCATTGTATATAGTAGTGGTGAAGTAACAAACGGAGAATATTCATCGGTTATTGGTGAATACACTGTTCTTTCAAATGATGCAAGTGAAACAACAGGTCGTTTGGAAACTACTCTTACTCATGATTTGGATATTGACTATTCCTCATTGAAATGGTTCTATATGGCAGATTTCGAGTGGGTTGAACTTACTACACATGAGTCAGTAAGTGAGCATGGTAATCCCAGCTTTACCTGTTCTTTTGAAGGTAATGGTAAATATTGCCTTATGGCTGAGGATGCGAAAACAGGAGTGCTGAATACACCCACAGCTTTAACTGCTAATGGAACAGATTATGATGGTGAAGTTGTTGTTAGCTTTGTTGATGATAATGAAGATGTTTTAAATTACAATATTTATTACAGCACAGAACCAATTACTGCAGAAAATTATGAAAATGCAGAAAAAAAGGTGGTTTTTGCAGGTTATAACAAGGCTTATATATCTGTTGATAATGTAGGTGATACATATTATTTTGCAGTTCAGGCTATTGGTAAAACAGGTGCCAAATCTGAAATAAGTGAAAATACCTCCTTCACATGCTCATACAAAGACTCTGATAGTGATGGTATACCTGATTTCTGGTATGATACATATTATCAGTTAGCAGATGTTGAAAATGTTGCAGATGTTGATACTGATTCTGATGGATTAACCAACCTCCAAGAGTATGAAAATGGCACCAATCCTCTTAACCCTGATACAGATGGTGACAATGTTTACGATGGTCTTGAATGTGATTATAAATTGAATCCTCTTGCACCCATGACTGATGGTGTAACTGATGATTATGAAATTGTTTACGGTACAAACGATCTGAGTATTGCTAACGTTTCCTTTGATGATGATTATGTTTATTTTGATGTAATTAACGGAACTAACGGCAGTGCTATGCGAACAATTATCGAGGTTGCTAGTGGCGAAGAAACTATTTCATTGTGGACGGCTGATATGTTGAGCCAATCAATAACCTTCTCTTTTGAAAGAAGCCTTATTTCAGAGTCAGCCGGATTTACAATCAAGGTTGATGAATGTCAGGTTACCCGTGATATTGATTACTCTGATAATGTTTACGAATATATTCCAGCAACAGGCATTGTTATGGAAGACCAGACTTTGATTAAAGGTGCTTCAAATCAATTAGATTATACTTTAGCCCCTGATACCGCTAAAGAATTATTCAAATGGAGCTGTGTTGATGGTCAGGATGTTTTATCAATTGACAAGGCAACCGGCGAGATAACGTATAAAAGTATAGGTCAGGCTACAATTCAGGTAGAGACATTAAGCGGCTTTTCAGCGGAGTGTATTGTTACCGTTGTTCCGTTTGAGGGCTCGGGTTACACTGATTTTGATTGCAACTTGATAAATAATAACACTGAAGTTGAAATTGTTGGCTATGTAGGAAATGAAACAAGCCTAATTATACCTGATGCAATAGGTGGATATCCGGTTACCAAATTGTGTGCATCTTGTATTCCTGAGGGTGTAACAGATGTAACAATACCGGCAAGCGTAACCACTGTTGCTCCTGGTGCTATAAATTCCAGTACGGTGAAAACTATTAATGTTGATGAAGATAGTATTTATTTTTCATCAGAAAATGGTGTTTTGTTTAATGAAGACAAAACCGCTTTGGTTCAATATCCTGTTGGTAAAACAGAAACTGAATATGTAATCCCGGATACTGTGACAACAATCGGAAACGAAGCCTTTGCTGAATGTATCAGTTTGGAAAAAGTTAGTATATGCTATGGTGTTACAACTATAGGTTCCGGTGCGTTCAGGTTATGTACTTCTTTGGACAATTTGGTTATACCTGATAATGTAATAACAATAGGCGATAATGCATTTAATGGATGCACCTCACTGACAAGGTTGGATATGCATGCAAGGAAAATGCTTGTCGGATATAAAATTGAAGCCGAGAATGTTAACATAACAAGCGGTAGTCCTTCGTGGACAAGTGACAGTGCAAGTGGATATTGTGTGGATTTTGCCTATGATTTGGATTTCGATGTTAATGTAACAAAAGCCGGAACATTCCAATTTACAGAATATGCTGCCTTTAATGATCGTAAATTCAATTTATATGTTGATGACGAATTTATTGGTACTATTACACCAAATGGTAAAAACACTACTACAATTACACAGTACGACTTTTTGAAAATTGAGCTTACAGAGGGTGTTCATAATATAAGAATAAAACAGTATAGTACTTTTTATACTCCTATATTTGATTATTTTGTGTTAAAACCTATGGGAGATGCTGCCGGTAAAATTGTGAACGGAGAAATATTTTCATACAATGGTGAAGCAACCTTAATAGGCACAAATGCTTTTGCAAACACGTCTTTAACAGATGTTTATTTCTATGGCACTCAGGAGCAGTGGGATGGAATTGTTATAAATAATGGTAACGAACCATTGTTAAATGCAACGCTCCAATTTATTCATGAACACACATATGGTGAGTGGGAAATTACTTTTGCACCTACCTGTGTTGGACAAGGTTCACAAGCCCAAATCTGCACTACATGTGGCAATATTGTGACTGAAACAATTGAAGCTACAGGACATAGTTATTCAACCGAATGGACAATTGATGTTGCTCCAACCTGCACAGAGGACGGTAGCAAATCCCGTCATTGTGCTGATTGTGGTGATAAAACAGATGTTACTGTTGTTATGGCAACAGGCCATAGCTATGAAATAACAGAGGTAGCTTCTGCTCATCCACACACAGCTTCCTATAAGTGCTCTCAATGTAGCAGTACAAAAACAGATAATCTTGTTATTGATGATTGCATTTGGTGTGCATATGGAACAGAAACGCCAATTAAAGAAACTGAAAATACAAAAATTGATTTTGGTGAAAATGTAATTTTCTCTGATGCTGATAATTGTAGTGATATTACTGAAATTTTAAGTCTTTCAGAAAATGCAGAAGTTGTTGTTACCGCAAGCTACAAGCAAGGTGATTATGAGCTTTATGGTACCGGCACAATTATTTCTGTTTTTGATGACGATAAGCATTTAGGTGATTTTACATTGGTTGTTTATGGCGATACAAATGGTGACAGTGTATGTGATGCTATTGATTGCTTTGATGTTGAGAGAGCTGCAAATGGTAATGCAGATATAACCGGTGCTTATGCTATGGCTGCTGACATTGACCAAGATGATTTGATTGATGTATTCGATTATCAGTTGATTGTCAATAAGGCTTTGAATTCGTGAAGTTTAATACTTACATAAAACCGTCCCTAAAGGACGGTTTTATTCATTTTATAGCAC
>JAZNHK010000020.1:0-31327 GCA_045576915.1 Acutalibacteraceae bacterium | reverse complement strand
TATGCCATTTTTCTGACCTCCTTGCTTTTGGTTTTAGAGTGAGTGTAATTTAATCGGATAAGCAAAAGACCCGATTTCTCGAAATCTATTGTAGCACATATTTTTCTAAAATCAATAGAAAATTATGAATTTACATTTTTTATCTGCAATTATTCTTCTTTTTCGGATGTATCATCCTTAGGAGCTTTTGCACCCTTTACAATTTTAACATCTTTTCTGTGGAACTCAGTAGGGATAGCCTCAGGCCTACGGTCAAGCTGAACCTTTATTTTTCCGGTAAGAAGGCTGTTTTCCGTAACAGTACCTCTTCCCTCTCTTGTATCAACCACAGAACCAACACGAGGAGTAACCTTTGAAAGATATTCATAGCTTTCCTGCTCATATTTGAGGCAACAAAGAAGTCTGCCACAGGTTCCGCTGATTTTTGAAGGATTAAGAGAAAGACCTTGTTCCTTTGCCATTTTTATTGAAACAGAGTGGAAAGAATCCAAAAATTGCGAACAACAGAATGGTCTGCCACAAATACCTAAACCGCCTATCATTCTGGAAACATCACGCACACCAATCTGACGCATTTCAATTCTTGTTCTGAAATTACCAGCAAGAATTTTTACAAGCTCTCTGAAATCAACCCTGTCATCAGAGGTGAAATAGAAAATCATTTTGCTACCATCAAAGGCACATTCAACTTCAACAAGATTCATATCAAGTCCAAGCTGTTCAACCTTTTTCTGACAAAAGCCGAAAGCCTCTTCTTCTTTTTTCTTGTTTTGTTCAACAATTTTTAAATCTTCTTTATTCGCCGGTCTCAGAATCTTTTTCAAAGGATGAACAATCTCAGAATCATTTACTTTGTGGTTTGCGGAAACAACTTCTCCGCATTCAATTCCCCTGACAGTTTCAACTATCGCCATTTCGCCCTTTGTAAGAATTTTTGAATCAGGGTCAAAATAATATATTTTTCCGTTTTCTTTAAAACGGATACCTACAACTTCTGCCATAAATTAACTCCAAATAACAATTTATATACTTGCACAAAGAACTGTCGAAAGCAAGGTATAGTTAGGATTGTTATCCAATGAACGCAACAAGCCTACAACAGTATCATACATTTTAAGAAGTTTTTCCAAGGCCATACCCTCAGAAATCTTTTGCGTGTGAGTTTTGAAATTATCCAATAACACTTTCCCACCGGATTTAAGAGCAATCGCATCTCTTAAAACACTTACAAGCAAAGACAACACCTCAGCGGTAAGGGCTTTGTTACCATCCAACGCCGCAGTTGCTTCAATCCTGTTATATTCGTAAGGTGACAAAACTGCATCAACAAATTTTTCTGCAACTGCAAAAGCCTTTTCGCTATATTCAACAGCACTTGTTTTGCCCATTCGTAAACGAACAACACGGGAAAGTACCGTTCCGATTACTGCATTTGAGTTATCAGTTGTGAGAATAAATGCAGTATAACGTGGTGGTTCTTCAAGAATTTTCAAAAGAAGATTCTGACTTTCCTCCGTCATCAGTTGCATTTCATTTATTATGAACACCTTTACGTCAGCTTCATTTGGTGTCAGATATGCGTCTGCCACCATTTTTTTTACATCATCCTTTACAAAATGCTTTTTATCATCAGGCTTGGACACTGTGATTATATCAGGATGAGTATTCTCCTTCGCTTTTCTGCAATGCTCACATTCTCCGCACGGAGTCCTGTCCTTATTTTCGCACACCATCATCTTAGCCGAAAGGAAAGCCAAAGCCTGTCTTTCAACAGCACTTGCTCCATCAATCAACAAAGCGTGTGGTCTCCTGCCATCAGCAAAAAAGCTATCAAGGGTTTTTAATACATTTTCTGAAAAAGAAATATCTTTAATCATAATTTAATCATTTTATCCAAATCGATTACAAACAAAGTTGCTCCACCAATTGTAACCTGAACAGGTGCAGCACTGACAAAGCCCTCACCCATGTAAGGTGGTGTTGTAGGCATCATCTGAGTTCTGCGAGAGCAACAAGTTCTGAAAATCTCAATTACTTCGTCAACCTTTTCATCTTCAACACCTACAAGCACAGTCACATTCCCCATTTTGAGAAATCCGCCTGAAGTTGAAAGCTTTGTTGCCTGAAAAGATGCCTTTGTAATCTCTGCAAGAAGGTCATTAGCGTCGTCACTATTGATTATACCTATAATAAGCTTCATAAAACGTCACTCCTTATTCCGGATATAAAATGAATGGATCTAACCTAATTATATTATAGTTTATTTTTTTGTTGTTTACAACAAAATATTTACATTTTACTCAAAGCAATCATAATTGGCATTGTCAACACAGAAACAATGGAACAAATTGCAACAACCTTGGATGCCACACCTGTATCTTTTCCGTATTTTGCGGAAAACATTACAGTATTACTTGCACTTGGCACAGAAGCGGAAATCATACAAGCTGTAAGCAATGTGCCTGATATACCCACCAGTTTGAAAACACAAAACATAATAAGGGGTAAAGCCAAGGTTTTTAAAAGAATAACAAGATAATTATTCTTTTCCTTGAACATTGTTTTCAAATCTGTATTTGCAATATATGTTCCTAAAAATATCATAGCAAGAGGCGTGTTAAGATTGGAAATATGAGTAACTGCAGACTGAATAACACCGGGAATTTCAAAATCAAAAATAAACAGAGGCAATCCTATCAACACAGAGATAACTCCCGGATTTAAAACAAGACGCTTAAGTTCAAATTTCGTTTCACCCTCGCCTCTATTTATGCACCATATTCCGTGGGTGAAAGAAAGAATGTTGAAAGCCACAACTCCTGCTGAACAGAAAAAAACTCCCTCACTGCCAAGAATAGCGTTACACAAAGGTAATGCCATATAGCCCATATTACCATAGCTTACCGCATATTTAAAAACTGATGAATTCTTATTTCCTTTATTATTAAAAAATGGAATTGCAATAAGGATACCAACAACAAGGGTTCCTACCATACAAACGAACGCTATCAAGAGAGATTTAGCAGTCTTGATATCGAATTCCATATTCATAAAAGACTGTATGATAACAACCGGGGTAATTATATAAAACAGCAAATCATTTGAACGTCTTGCTGTATTCTGGCCAAAAACATGCAAACGGTCGGCTACAAAACCGACCGCAACAATTAAATACAGAATGATAACCTGCTGTGCGGCCATTGTCATATTAGTTAAAAACACATTTACTCCTCCTACCGCACAAAGTTTTTATTCTTTATTTCTTTTTTTCAAATCTGCAAGAGAAATGATACCTAAATCGTCTGATGGTTCTGCAACCTCAGTCACAGGAACTGAAACTGCCTCTTCCTCAGCAACCGGAGCTGAAGTAACATCATCAGAAATTTCTTCAACTTCTGCATCAATCACCGGTTCAACATCATCTTCCTCTTCAGTGATTATCTCTTCAACAACTTCTTGGGTTGCTACAAAAGTTATAGAATCATCCTCTTCTTCATAAACAGATTCTGTTTCTTCAAAGAACTGACCCACATCTTCTTTTTTTACAACAACTTCGTCGTCTGGTAAATCAATTTCGCTGACCTGACGTCTGTTTTTAATACCGTCCTTAAAGCCTATACCCAGAGATGCAAATATATAGGCAATTATAAACACGAACATTGCAAGATGTGCAAAATTGAATTCGTGTCCTTCAACTGCATCAAGACCCACAAGAGCGATTACAATTCTGGGAATTGTAACAATTGAAGCAAGAAGTGCTGTTGTAAGACCGTAGCCATAGATCCCCCACATACTATCCTCTGTGAAGACACCTGATGAGATACGTGCAAATGTAATGAAGAAAAGCATTGCAAAAACAAAAGTAAAGATTTCAAAAAGGAGTTCAGAAACTCTTATAAAGCTTATTGCATTCATCAATTTTGTAACGAGCACAGTCATAGACCAGCACAAAGGTGCAAGGGCAAGAAGCTTGAATTCTTTATATGATGCTTTTCCGTTAAGGTGACTGATTGCAAAAACAAGAAAATAAATTATTGCAAAAAATGCAAAAACAAATTCAAGTATCGCAAATGTGCCGCCATTTTTACTGAGATTTGATTTTAAAAGGTTAACAAAAATCTGTGCATTACCCTGATTAACGGGAAGAACACTTTTAAGAATTCCGAACATATCTGCACCAAGACCCGCAGCCATAACAAAGGATGCAACTCCAAGAACAGGGTTTTTTCCTGTTGGCAGTTTAGGAGATGGTACTTCTTTACTAATAAAGCTAAGAACAAGGAAAAGCAGACCAAACACTACTGTGATTATATAAAGCACAGAAATAGTTATATCGCTTTCCTTGAAAAATCCGTTTGTTGCATCAACCAATGCCAATAACTGATATACACGTGTGGGAAGTGACACAAGAACAGCTGCAGCAAAAACAAAAAGAAGATATTTCATTTTAACTGCACTTGAAGAACCTTTAATTTTGTTCATTTATATACAGTCCTTTCAATTATCTCTCATCAAGAGGAATATATCTGGTGGGGCGTTTGAAATTTGATATACGTTCATCAATAGGTGCATATTCCTTGGGAACTGCCACATTCTTATAAGCCGGTCTTATAACTCTGTTACCTGTTATAAGCTCTTCAATTCTGTGAGCAGACCAACCGGCAACACGGGCAACCGCAAAAAGAGGTGTATATAAATCCATCGGAATACCTAACATTTCATATATAAGACCAGAATAAAGGTCAACGTTAGCACAAATTTTCTTATTATTGTTCTTTTCGCTTGCAAAAATTTCAGGGGTAAGCTGTTCAATAAGCTCCAAGGCTCTGAAATCTGCACCAAAGCCCTTTGCTTCTGCAATTTTCTTTGCTTCACGCTTAAGCACTATCTGACGCGGGTCTGAAAGTGTGTAAACCGCGTGACCCATACCATAAACAAGACCGCTTTTATCCCCTGTTTCTCTGTTGATAATCTTTTTGAGGAAATCCGCAACCTGACCTTCATCGGTAATATCTGCGACATCCTCTTTAAGATATCTGATCATTTCAGCAACCTTAAGGTTTGCACCACCATGACGAGGGCCTTTAAGAGAACCTATACCTGCAGAAATTGCGGAATATGTATCAGTACCGCTGGAAGTAAGAACACGAGTTGCAAAAGCAGAATTGTTACCGGCACCATGCTCCGCATGAAGAATAAGACAAAGGTCAAGAAGCTTTGCTTCCTCATCGGTAAACTTTCTGTCAGAGCGTGTTGTGTAAAGAACGGTTTCTGCCGTTGTAAGACCTTCTTTGATTGGATGAAGATACATACTCTTTTTGAGATAATATCTTCTCTTCACCTGATATGCATAGGTCATAATCATAGGAAGCTGTGCTATGAGCTGGATACTCTGACGCAGAACATTTTCGATTGAAATGTCATCAGGATTACTGTCATAGGAATAAAGTGAAAGCACAGAACGTTCAAGCTTATTCATAATGTTAGCTGAAGGTGCCTTCATAATCATATCTTCAATGAAATCCTCAGGAAGCTCACGGCATTGTGTAAGAACCTTGTTAAATAAGTTCAACTGATTTTTTGTAGGAAGTGTTCCGAAGAGAAGCAACCACACAACTTCCTCAAAGCCGAAACGATTTTCTGCAATACAAGCATCAACGATATGATTAACATCAAGACCTCTGTATTTGAGCCTGCCTTCTATTGGTTTTCTTTCGCCATCTTCTATATAATATCCCTCAACGGAGCATACTTTTGTAAGACCTGCCATAACACCGCTGCCATCGCGGTTTCTTAAGCCTCTCTTAACCTCAAACCTATCAAAATATTCCGGTGCAATTGCACTTGTCTGTTTGAGCTCATCGCAGAGAGATTTTAAATCTTCACTTTTAATTGGTTCAATATATGTTGGCAAATATCTCACTCCTTTTACTCATACTTTTAAATAACAATTCATATTATTTTATAACATATTGTTTTCAATGTCAATAGAATTGCCTTTCTCACTTTATACTAAAAAAATAAAGGATTGATTAAAATTTTATGAAAAATTTCTTGCGTCTTATTCTATTCTGTGCTTTAGCAATAGGTCTTCTTCCTCTCACCATGTTAAAAAAACAATTAGATTTTAAAAATTCGCTCCCAGAAACTGTTACCGAAAGTCAACCTGAGATGACAACAAACACTGATACAGTTGACGTATTCCGCTCCGATTATCAAGAAACTGTAAACATTGATTTTTTTGAATATGTATGCGGAAGTGTTGCTGCGGAAATGCCCTTATCCTATCACGAGGAAGCATTAAAGGCTCAGGCAATTGCCTGCTATACCAATGCTTTACGTCTTAAAGAAGAAGACGACGAAAGCTACGATATCACTGATGACAGCAGCCTGCACCAAGGATACCTTACCGAACAGGAACGAAAGGTTAAATGGGGCGAGGATTTTGAAAAATACGAAAACAAGCTCAAAAATATTGTTACCCAAGTAGAAAATCAGGCACTTTATTACGACAATCAACTTTGCATTGCTGCTTTCCACGCTATTTGTTCAGGAAAAACAGAAACAGCAGAAAATTTATGGGGATATGCTGTACCATATCTTATAAGCGTAAAAAGTCCTGGTGATAATCTTTCGCCACAGTATTCTTCTGTGGTTGCTTTTCAAAAGAATGAATTCATAAGTTGCACAAAAAAACTTGATTCTGATATCCAAGTGAAAACCTTAAAAAATGTAATAAAAATCACAGAAAAATCAAAATCAGGAACCGTTTTAAAGGCAACAATAAACGGAAAAGAATTTTCCGGTGAGGATATTCGAAAAGCTTTCTCTCTGAGAAGTTCCGCATTTACTGTTAAATCAACCAAAAACTCTATCACCTTTAACGTAACCGGATATGGTCATGGTGTAGGTATGAGTCAATATGGTGCAGATTTTATGGCACGTCAAGGCAGTAACTATGAAGAAATACTGAAGCATTACTATAAAGGTGTTGAAATCAGACCACAAAAATGATACACTATGCTGTAATATCATTTATTGTGAGGTGTTTTTGTGACCAAAAAGGAACGTGCAACTAAAATATGCGAATTGTTAAAAACCGAATATCCCGAGGCGATCTGCCAGCTCAATGCAGACACGCCCTTCCAGCTTATTGTTGCAACCCGCCTTTCTGCCCAATGCACTGATGCAAGAGTAAACCTTGTAACACCGGATTTATTTAAAAAATACCCGTCGGAAAATGAACTTGCAGAAGCAAAAATTGAAGATGTTGAAAAGCTTATTCACTCCTGTGGATTTTATCGTGCCAAAGCAAAAGACCTTGTTGGTATGGCAAAAGCGGTCAGAGATATTTACAACGGCACATTACCTGACACAATTGAAGAACTGACAAAGCTTCCCGGTGTTGGCAGAAAAACTGCCAACCTGATTGTTGGTGATGTTTATAAAAAACCTGCCGTTGTAGCAGACACCCACGTTATAAGAATCACAAACCTTTTAGGACTTACTGATTCAAAAGACCCTAAAGCCGTAGAAATGCAACTCAAAAAGATTTTGCCACCCGAAGAAAGCAATGACTTTTGTCATAGGATTGTTCTTCACGGACGAGCTGTGTGCATAGCCAGAAGGCCAAAATGTGCAGAATGTTGCTTAAAAGAACTTTGTAAACACGCTCTAAAAAAATAGTTACAGGAAAGATTTATGAATTACACAAAAAAAAGATTAGCATACATTATTTTTTCTGCAATCGCAGTTTTATTAACTATGGGCATTATTTTCTATTTGTCTGCTCAGGACGGGGAAAAATCATCTGATACAAGCGGTTGGCTGACAGATTTTATTGCTTTGATTTTCGGACAAGCACCAAATCAGGATTCACTCAGGACATTCGCTCACTTCTGTGAGTTTGCGGGATTAAGCTTTTTGGTAAACAACCTTTTTTACGCTATAAAGGACAAGCTCAGACCCCTGCTATGCATTATTTTATCCTGGGCTTACGCCTGGAGTGATGAAATCCATCAGATTTTTGTACCCCAAAGAGCATTCCAGTTGTTTGATTTGACAGTAGATTTGGGCGGTATCGTTTCAGGTGCATTAGTTTATTGCACAATCATATTCTTATTTAAAAAAATCAAAATTAAGAACGAAACAAAAAACCATTGTCTTTTGGAAAACTCAAAAGTCAAAGGAATTTATTTACCATTCTTTAATTATTTCGGGATTCTGGAATATTTCATCCAGTTTTTTGATAAAGGGCATAACGTCATTAAATGCGCCAATTCTGTGGTCAAACATCAATGTTATAGGTAATATCTTTTTGGTCGCTATATCAACCTCACCCTTTTCATTTCTGAAAGCATAATCTGTATCCTTAACAACACCCATTGCAAAAAGGAATACCTGAGGATAAAGAAGTGGTGTATAGGTTACATTACCACTCAAGCCGTCATACAAAACACCCCAGTTTGTCATACAAACAGAACCTTCGTTAAGTTCTTCAATAAGGAGCATAGAGCCATCACGGGGTGCAGGTTTCAAGCGTCCATCAAGCTTTGCAACCTTGTGCTTACCAACATAACCCGTAACAGTCTGTGCAATTGTTGCCTTGATATCACCCTTTAGCAAAAGACCTATCGTTCTTTGGGTAACAACATCAAACATAACTTTATCCAGATCTGTTTTTTTGAGTCTTTCAAAAAGCTCTGCTATCTGTTCTGAAAGCTCTTTGAGACTTTTGTTTTCTGTTCCCCTTACTTTTATCGGAAATGTTTCGCCATTTTCCAATAATACAGGCATAGCAATATCGATATGCTTTTTCATTATAAGCGTACCGCAGGAATTAGTTGTATTAAAGTCAATATGTGAATTAAGTTTGGGAGCAGCCTTAAGACCCTCCGAAAGAATTTTCATCATAAGAGTGTTAAAAGAAAGCTCGTAATCGCAATTTTCTTTTAACTCCTGGAAAACTTCCCATAATTTTGTTATATCAGCTTCGTAATTATAACCGCAGGTAGGAGAATTCTGTTGTGCCTTTGTAAGAATATAGCCTGAAACTCTGCTTCTGAGTTTAAAATACTCAACCTTATCCTCGGGAAGAGGTTTATTTAATGTAGTTTTTAAAAATTCCTTGAAACTCATTTTAGTTACACACAAAAAAATTGTGTTTTCCTTTCATTATTTATGCTTTTAAATATATCATTCATACACCATTTTGTCAATTGAAACACTATTGACCCAACTCTAAAAAAACTGTATAATTTTAACATATCTTTTTCATAGGAGAGGCGTTTATGAAATCTTTTGAAAAAATCAAGCGAAAAACCTATAATCTGATTGGTCTTGTGGTTAACAAGGTTGGTCAGAACGAAGCACAGAATACAGATAACCTTGACAGAACAGTTACTGAAGGAATCCCCGAGCTTTTAAGACTTTCTGCAGCGGAAGGCACTGTTCTTTTAAGAAATGATAATGTTCTCCCCTTTTCCGAAAATGAAACCATTTCCGTTTTCGGCAGAGTTCAGTATGACTATATGTTTGTAGGCTATGGCTCAGGCGGAGACGTTATAAAGCCCTACACTGTCAATTTAATGAAAGGGCTTAGAAATGCAGGAGCAAAAATAAATACCGAGCTTGCAGATATTTACGAAAAATGGTGCAAAAAGAATCCTCCCGACCACGGATTCTGGGGGCACTGGCCTCTTTATTACGAGGAAATGCCCATCGAAACTTCTGTAATAGAAAATGCCGCTAAGAAAAGTGATTGTGCCGTTATTGTTATTGGTCGCTCCGCAGGTGAGGATAGAGAAAACAAGCTCGAACCGGGCAGTTATTATCTTACAGAGGATGAAAAATCGCTCATAAAAAGAGTAAACACCTCATTTAAAAAAACTGTTGTTGTTCTTAATATCGGTAGTATTATTGATATGAGCTGGGAAAAAGAGCTTCTCAAAAACGATAGTGCAATTCTCATCCCCTGGCAGGGTGGTATGGAAAGCGGTAATGCACTTGCCGATGTGCTTCTGGGTAAGCAAGAGCCTTCGGGTAAACTTACCGACACTATTGCTGAAAATTATTGGGATTATCCTTGTTCAGAGGATTTTGGTGAAAAAGAATACAACAATTACACCGAAGATATTTTCGTTGGTTACAGATATTTTGAAACCTTTGAAAAAGACAAGGTGCTTTATTCATTCGGCTTCGGTCTTGGTTATTCAGAATATAAAAGAGAGTTCATTGATGGCACAGTAAAGGATAATGCCGTTTACTTAAGGGCAACCACAGAAAATATATCTGATTTCTGCGGAAAAGATGTTTTGCAGGTTTATGTAGAAGCCCCCCAAGGTACTTTGGGTAAACCTGCACGTATTCTTTGCAATTTTACAAAAACAAATAAACTCAAAAAAGGTGAAAAACAAGAAGTCAACTTCATTATTCCCTTTTACACCTTTGCTTCTTATGATGATAGTGGCGTAAGCGGACATAAATCCTCTTACATTCTTGAAAAAGGCACATATAATTTCTATCTTGGCGGTGATGTCCGTTCAGCCGAAAATGTTTTCTCCTTCGAACTTCCCGAAACTTTAGTTTTAGAAAAATTAAAAGAAGCTTGTGCCCCTAAAGAAGGTTTTGAAAGAATCGTTGCAAAAGCAGACCAAAACGGAAAAGTTTTCCAAACGCAAGAAAATGTTCCGATTTCAACAGACAATTTAAAGGAAACCATTCTTAAAAATCTTCCCAAGGATTGCGGACACACAGGTGATAAAGGCTTAAAACTTCAGGATGTGAAAGAGGGCAGATGCACTCTTGATGAATTCGTTGCTCAGCTTTCTTTGGATGAGCTTGAAGCCATTTCGCGTGGCGACTACACAATGAACAGTTCTTTAGGTAACGAAGGTAATGCAGGTGTAATGGGCGGTGTAACAAAATCCTTGCGTGATAAGGGTGTTGCTCCACTTACAACAACCGATGGACCCTCAGGTATTCGTATAAAAGCCTGTTGCTCTCTTCTTCCCATTGGTGCTTCAATCGCTTCAATGTGGAACCCTGATTTAGCATACTCAATGTACAAAAAAATCGGTGGTGAAATGAAGGTCAAGGGCTCGGATATTCTTCTTGCACCCGGTATGAATATTCACAGAAGTCCTCTTTGCGGAAGAAACTTCGAATATTATTCTGAGGACCCATTTATAACAGGAAAAACTGCTGCCGCTGTTGTCAAAGGTGTACAAAGCAATGGTGTTGCCGCTTGTCCCAAACATTTTGCTTGCAACAGCCAGGAAACAAATCGTAACCGCACAGACTCAAGACTTTCTGAAAGAGCTTTGAGAGAAATCTATCTTAAAGGCTTTGAAATTTGTGTCAAAGAAGCAAGTCCTCACACAATTATGACATCCTACAACAAAATCAATGGTGTATGGGGTCACTACCACTACGACCTTTGCACAAGGATTTTAAGAAACGAATGGAATTTCCAGGGCCTTGTTATGACGGACTGGTGGATGCAATACACAAGCAGCCCTGAATTCCCAAAAATCAAAGACAATGGTTATCGTGTAAGGAGCGGTGTTGACGTTCTTATGCCCGGTGGAAAACGTACAGGTAAAAAGAAACCTGACGGAACACTTCTAAAAACTTATGGTGAGAATGAAGGCATAACATTGGGCGAAATGCAAGCTACTGCAAAGCACGTTCTCAGTGTTGTAATGAACATCAAATAACCAAAAATCGAATGAGAAGTCCTTTCGACTCTCATTCGATTTTTTATTTACATCATTTTGTTAATATGCTCTTCAGTATTTTTTGCCCACTCGTACTGCTCCATATATTTACCAAAATATTTTGTATTTTCATTCTTGCCATTTTCAAGAAAATCATAGTAATCACAAACGAATTTACTTTTATCCACACTACGTTGATTACGGTTATCCACAAGAATTTCAGAAATACCGGCGTCTTCAAGAGAAAGCCTTAGGGATTTAAGCACTTTTCTGAAAAGGGACTGAACAGTTTCGTCATATTTTCTGCCTTCCCAAAGAATTGATATAGCTTGTTCGGTGTTAACAACGCCACCATTTCTGTCTACAAGCAAAGCCAGAAGCTCTTTACTTTTTGCACTGGGAAATGAAACAGATTTACCCTCAACAAAAACATCAAAATAGCCGAAGGTTTTAATAAACACCTTATTTTCAGCAACTGCATCTTTTACAAGAAGAGCTTTTTCATAAGCTTTTTTTATGGTTTCGGGTTCATAGGGCTTCATAACATAATCCACCGCATCAACACCAAAGGCTTCCAAAGCATAGTTGCCGTAGCTTGTTGCAAAAATAACTCTTATGTTTTTGGAAATTGCTTTGATTCTCTTTGCAAGTTCAATGCCTTTTATTACCGGCATTTCAATGTCCAGAAATGCAATATCTATTTTATTCGTTGCAACATAGCTCAATGCATCCAAGGGATTATTAAATTTAATTATCTCGTCATTTATGCCCACCTCTCGACAGGTATCCTCAAAATCTTCAAGAGCAAGAACTTCATCATCCACTGCCATTATTCTCATCGACTCTTTTCCTCCTTGGGTATCTTTATAGTAACTGTTGTGCCTTGGTTAATAACACTTTGAACAAAAACATCTGCATTTAACATTTCTTTCAAACGACTTTTAATATTGGTCATTCCCACGTGTGAACGCCCGTCGTTTTTGGTCTCATTAACATCGAAACCAACACCATCATCAACAATTGTAACAAAAATATAATCATTCTCTTCAAAAGAAGATATTTTAAGCGTACCACCATCAACACGTTGGTTAATACCGTGTTTTATAGCATTTTCTGCAATCGGCTGAATGGTTAATGGCGGTATTCTGAAATCATCATATAAAATATCATATTCTACCTTGAGCCTGTCACCAAATCGTAAGCATTCTATAGAAATATAGTTCATAACGTGCTCCAACTCCGTTATAAACGGGATTGGTTCTTTCTGTGTTAATGAATCCATATTGGCTCTTAAATAGCTGGAAAAACGAACAATAGCGTTTTCTGCCTTTTTAGGATCTTTTTTTGTTAAATATTTAATAGTGTTAAGAGCATTGTACATAAAATGCGGTTGTATCTGACTCAACATCAGAGTCATATTCATATCACTCAGTTCTTTTTCCAGCTCTGCTGTTCTTCGTGCTTTCTGATACGCCTCAACGGTATTTATAAAGTGAATAAATACAACACAAGCCATAAACAAAACGCAGGTTATGGGCATAACATTTGCAACATTCTGAGAAATATATCCGTTCATATAAAAGTTATCTATAACAATTCCTGCCGATGTTACACAATAAACAACCATATAAAGTGTTGAGAATTTTTTATGTGCAACTATTTTCTCCGCAATCTTGACAATTATAATTATGTCAAGAAGATAAGTAACGGACTGAAGCCACATATATGCTGTTGCTATATACACATAATCATATATTACATAGGGAACAAAAGCACAAATCAGGAATAATGCAGATATAAGAATCAGGCTGTTTTGCCGTATTTTTGTACCAAGAGCAGTATTAAGATGCATCATCATTGACAGCTTTATTATGTACGTTGATACATAAATAAACAATGTCATTATTTCATAATCAATATCACCAAAAAGGCCATGAGAAACAACATAACCTTCATTACTGATAAGTAACCTGAATGCAAAAGCAAAGCAAAGAACGAACAACCAGAATTGTTGTCCCGCATCCTTATTCAATATACCCAACAAAAGAGCAGCTATAGCAATAAAAATAACAATACCTATAAAGAAATATCTCTGTGCAAGAGTACCCATTCCCCTTGAATGAAACTGCTCGTATGTTGAAAGGGTAGGCACTGATGTAAGACCACTTGAGTTATGGCAGGTCATCTCTATAACAATATCACAATCATCGCTTCCTCGCCTTTCAAAAACAAAGGGGATTGCGTATGATTCTATAACCGTTGAAAAATCAGTTCCCGGAATATTACGGTTTGAAAAAACACACTCGCCGTTAATATAAACATCACATTTACCTGAAACATTTGGTACACTTACAACAAAAGGCTTTTTTGCATTTATGTTTTCAAGATGAACCTTGTAACTGGCTTTTCCGCCATTGGGCAGCTTTTCTTCATTTATTTTATAGCTCGTCCAGGATGATGGAACCTGCACAAATGCATCAGGCTCTGCTTCCGGAATATTTTCAGAAATTATATGTCTGTTCCAATAAAATTCCCATTCACCTGTAAGATACACCTGCACATTATCATCAAGATTATATTCACCAACATCTGCAGTTGCATCAGTAAGATTCACCTCATTTATTAACTGAGGTAGCATCTGTGAAAAAAAAGTAAGCCCTGTTCCGGCAACAAAAGTGAGAAAAATTGCAATAAACGAAACAACATTCTTTTTAAACTTATCAGACAATTTCCTCACCTCTTTTTACAATTATACTATAGAACAGGGAATAAATCAATGTATTTTTGTAACAGTTGCGAAACTTTTTCGAGAACCCCAGCAAATAAAACACAGACTGTAGAAATATTGTTCTGCAGTCTGTTAATAGTGTATATTTTGTTATATTATTTATAATTTTTAAGATATTCCTTGTAAAATTCCACCGCATTTACGATAGCTTTCAATGAAATGTTTTCATTTTCGCTGTGAACAGAAGCAAACTGTGCAGAATCCATTTCAATAGGTGCAAATCTTATTACACAGTCACAAACATCCGTCAGATGTCTTGCATCTGTTCCTGCAGGAAGAATATACGGCGAGCTTACTATATGAGGAAAGATTTTTTCTATGCAATTTTTGGTGTACACAAAGCTTGGTTTTGACATATCCGCAGGCTTGTGGTATTCGTTTTTTTCTCCATCCGTTACTTCCACACCATATTTACGAGCTATTTTTTTAATAGCTTCAATATCTTTTTTCAAATCCTCGTCATTCACGCAACGAAGCATTGCCTTTGCAGTGCATTTTTTATCGCTTCTTGAACCGGCAATCTCATTAAACGAACAACTTGTCCCCAACATAGCTCCTGCTTGTGCATTAAGCTTTGGCATTGCCCATTTCAAAAGCCCACCAAAGCACCAAAGGTTACTGAAAAGAATTGTCATAATAAACGGTGTATAAGGACAAAAGCTTTCAAACATGGCTTTAACCTCAGGATAAAGACGGCGGATAAATATATTTTTTGAGTTCACCTCTGCAATAAAAGCAGACATTCTTGCAACGGGAGTATTTACATTTGCCGCAAGACCTGTATGAGCGTTGCCTTCTTCTGCTGTGCAGATAAGTCTATGTATCCCCTTTTCGTGCACTGCCATCATAGCACATTTGCACTTCATTCCTGCAAGTGGTGGATCGATTATTGCACCACCCTCGTCAAGCACAGTTTCAAAAAATATTCCTTGTGCTTTGAAATATTCAAGCGCTTTTGGAATACCATCACCGGAAACCTCTTCGTTATGTGAAGAACCTATGTAAAGATTACATTCAGGAACAAAACCATCTTCAAGAAGCTCTTCAAGTGCCTGAAGCTCTGCAAAAAGAGATGTTTTTGTATCTATTGTGCCTCTGCCCCAGAGAGCATCGTCAAAAATTTCTCCACAAAACCCGGGATGAACCCAATCCCCATTTGCATCCACAACATCGTGATGGGACATTACCATAACATTTCTGGTTTCATCCTTACCTTTCAATTTATAAATCCAGCAATCATCAGAGAAAGTCATTTTCTCGCATTTTTCGTGTACTGATGGAAAAAGCCTTTTAACAGTTTCTCTTAATTTTAAAAATTCTGTGTCATCATAATTTTCTGCATTTGAAACTGTTTTACATCGAATCATTTCGCCTAGTTTTTTTGCATATTCAACCTGCTGATTTTCGCTCCTGTGAACAATCGCCTTAGTAAGCTTACGGGATTTAGCTTTAACCTTAATTGCATTGAAAACTAAAACAAACACAAAAACTACTGCTACGATACCAATTAAAAGAAAAATATATTTCATCTGAAAACTTCCTTTGAATTTTCTTTTTAAAAAATTATATCACGAACACAGAATAAATCAATAGACACCCTTTATATCTTCTTGAAAATTAACATACTATATGATAGAATGTATAATAGATAAATATGTTCGAGAAAAGGAGAATATTTATGCTTGATAATAAAGAAAGAACAGAAATAATTGAAAAACTCATTTGTTCAGGAGTAGAAATTCCTTGTCCCGACGGAGTTATTATCGAAGAAAACATTAAAATCGGCAAAGGCACTCTTATTATGCCAAACACCGTTATTATGGGTCAATCACAAATTGGTGAAGATTGTATTATTGGTCCAAATTCATATATCTGTGATACTGTTGTTGGAAACAATACAAAGCTTAATAACACTCAAAGCTACAATTCACAAATCGGCTCAGGCGTAAGTGCAGGTCCTTTTGTTCATATCAGACCCAATTGCAAAATTGCGGATAATGTTCATATAGGAAACTTTGTAGAGGTTAAAAATTCAATTGTTGACGAAGGCAGTAAGCTCCCCCACCTGCTTTATGTTGGTGATTCTGATGTGGGTAAGGATGTCAACTTTGGTTGCGGCTGCGTTACAGTTAACTACGACGGAAGAAACAAATCCCGCACAATTGTTAAGGATGGGGCATTCATCGGTTGCAACACAAACCTTGTGGCACCTGTTACAGTGGGCGAAAACGCCTTTACCGCTGCCGGTTCAACAATAACTGAAGATGTTCCCGACAACGCTCTTGCAGTTGCAAGAAACAAACAAACAGTTAAAGAGGATTGGGTAAATATCAAAAAGCCATACAAAAGACAGCACAATACCAACAAATAACTATTAAACTACTCGGAGAAAGAAATGTTTAACAAATTCAAAAAAGACGGTGGTAATTCAACCTATGACTTTTTGGTTGTAGGGCTTGGTAACCCCGGAACAAAATATGAAACTACACGTCACAATGCAGGATTTTTATTTATAACATATCTTGAAGATAAATTAGGCTTCAAAGCAAAAAAATTAAAATTCCACGCCCTTATAGGCGATGCCAGAATCGGAAATCACAAGGTGCTTTTTATGAAGCCCCAGACAATGATGAACAATAGCGGTACAGCAGTTGCGGAATGTGCTAAATTTTACAAAATACCAGCCGAAAACATTATTGTTGTTTTTGATGATATTTCATTGGAACCCGGAAAGCTTCGTATAAGAAGAAAAGGAAGTGCCGGTGGTCACAATGGAATAAAAAGCATTATTTCCTGCATAGGCTCGGAAAACTTTCCGCGAATCAAAATCGGAGTTGGTGCAAAACCGCATCCCGATTATGATTTAGCAGATTGGGTGCTTTCAAACTTTCCCAAAAAAGATATTCCTGCAGTTCGAAATGCAATTGAAGACGGAGCAAATGCCCTCGAAATGCTTTTAAAAGGTGATTTTGAAGGAGCAATGTCCAAGTACAACGGCTGAGGTTTTTATGTCAGGCTATAATAATTTATTTAACAAATCAACTCAATATCAGGATGTGGTGCGTTACATCAAGGAGGGGTTATGCCCTGCCGGTATAGTGGGATTGCCCTCTGCACCAAAGGCACATTTTGTTTTTTCGCTTTGCGAGGATTTTTCTCGCAGAGCTATTGTTGTTTTGCCTGATGAGAGTTCAGCGCGAAAATTTGTTTCTGATATAAATACATTCAATTCTAACAAGGAGGTTGCCTGTTTTTTCCCTGCGAGAGATTTTTCGTTCAATTCCTCTCAAGGGCAATCAAGAGAATACGAGCAATTAAGAATCAAAGCACTTTGCGGGGTGTTAAAGGGCGAATATCAGATTCTTGCCTGCTCTGCAGAAGCAGCTTTACAGTTTACAATACCACCTGAAGAGCTGAAAAAACGTATATTCAGAATAGATTTCAATACAGAAATCTCAACAGAAAAAATAACTCAGATTCTCTTCTCCGCCGGCTTCAAACGTGCAGAAAGTGTAGAAGGTCCCGGTCAGTTTGCTATAAGAGGCGGTATAATAGACTTTTTCCCTCCGGATTCTCCCCAACCAATCCGAATAGAGCTTTGGGGTGACGAGATTGATACAATTTCCCTTTTTGACACCTCCACACAAAGAAGAACAGATAACCTTGATTTTTGTGAAATCACACCTTCAACGGAAATCATTTTTGATAGCGAAGAAAGTCTGAAAAATAAAATTGAAGATTTTATTTCAACTGTTTCTGGTAAAGGCTCCCGAAAAGCAAAAGAGATTTTAAATAAAGATGTCGAATATTTAAATTCAGGTATAAAAATACAATCAGTTGACAAATATCTTTCCTTAGCATACGAAAAAACTGCTTCGGTCTTTGATTATTTTGATGATAGTTTTCTTTTTATTTGCGAAAGCTCAGCCGTAAAGGAAAGAGCAGAAGGTGCTTCGAAACTTCTTTTGCAAGAAATCAAGGCACAATTTGAAAACGGAGTTTTAACAAAAGGGCTTGACCGTTTTGCCTTGACATTTGTAGAGTTGCTTTCAATCTACGAAAAAAAGAAAGCCATTTATTTAGACAATTTTGCAAGAGGAAGCTTTGACACTCCCGTAAGGAGCCTGAAAACCTTTAATGTTCAGCAAACACCCTTATGGAATGGCTCATTGGAGGTCCTCCTTGATGATTTAAAACCATATCTTGCAAAAAAAGAAACCTGCATTGTGTTTGCCGGTACAGAAAAAAGTGCCAATTCCCTTGTAGAAGCCTTAAAAGTGGAAGATATAAATGCAATGTATTTTCCTGTGGCTCCTGCCCAATTTCCTAAAAACACAGTCAGCGTTTTAGCAGGTAGTATATCGGGCGGTTTTCGCTATAATAACGAAAAATTCAATATCATTTCCTACGGAAAAGGTATATATAAATCCACACAAAAAAGGAAAAAGAACTACAAAGCCGCTGATGCAATACAAAGTCTTGAAGAGCTTTCAAGAGGCGATTATGTTGTTCACTCCGTTCACGGTATCGGTATATTTGACGGTATTCAGAAGCTGGAGGTTTCAGGTCTTACAAAGGATTTTATAAAAATAACCTATGCCAAAGGCGATACTTTATATGTTCCTGTTACACAGCTTGACCTTGTTACCAAATATATCGGTCCAAAGGATGATGCGAAAGGTCTTAAGCTTTCCCGTTTAGGCGGTAACGATTGGGAGAAAATGAAAGCCCGTGTAAAAGCCTCTGCCAAAAACATGGCAAAAGAGCTTATAGCACTTTATTCCAAGAGAATGAAAACCCCTGGGTACTCATTCTCCCCGGATATAGATATGCAAAACGATTTTGAAAGACGTTTTGAATATGATGAAACTGACGACCAGCTTCGCAGTATAAATGAAATCAAAAAAGATATGGAAAAGCCCAACCCAATGGACAGACTCCTTTGCGGTGATGTTGGCTTTGGCAAAACCGAGGTTGCTTTAAGAGCAGCTTTCAAATGTGTTGCAGATGGTAAACAATGTGCAATTCTTGTTCCCACAACTATTCTTGCCCTCCAGCATTACAACACTATTATGCGACGATTTGAGGGCTTTCCTATAGAAGCACAGATGCTTTCACGTTTCAGAACGCCAAAAGAACAAGCAAAAATCGTAAAAGCACTCAAACGTGGTGCAATTGATATTATTGTAGGTACTCATCGCCTTATTTCAAAAGATATTGTCTTTAAGAATTTAGGGCTTATAATTGTTGACGAAGAGCAACGTTTTGGTGTTGGTCAAAAAGAAAAGCTTAAAGAAATGTATCCCGATGTTGACTGCCTTACCCTTTCTGCTACACCAATCCCACGAACAATGAATATGGCATTGTCAGGCATACGTGATATGTCTGTTATTGAAGAAGCACCACAGGACAGATTCCCCGTTCAGACCTATGTGCTTGAACACGATTGGGAAGTTATCACAGAAGCTATGGCAAAAGAAATCCGACGTGGCGGTCAGGTTTATTACCTTCACAACCGTGTAGGAACTATTGAAAAAACAGCCGCAACAATCAAAGAACATCTCCCTGATGCCAACATAGGAATTGGTCACGGCAAAATGACCGAGGAAGAGTTATCCGAGGTTTGGCGACAGCTTTTAGAGGGTGAAATTGACATTCTCGTTTGCACAACCATCATCGAAACAGGTGTGGACGTGCCAAATGCCAATACACTTATTATAGAAAATGCTGACCGCCTGGGTCTTGCACAGTTGCATCAGATAAGAGGCAGAGTTGGTCGTTCTGCAAGGCGAGGCTTTGCCTACCTTACATTTAATCCCAAGACTGAATTATCTGAAATAGCCCAGAAAAGGCTCACCGCAATACGCGAGTATACAGAATTCGGTTCAGGCTTCAAAATTGCTATGCGTGACCTTGAAATCCGTGGTGCAGGTAACCTTTTAGGTGCTGAGCAACACGGTCATATGGAAGCAGTCGGCTACGATATGTATATGAAACTTCTTTCCGAGGCGGTTGTTGAAGAAAAGGGCGAAGAAGCTAAAACCAATTCTAAAGAGTGTCTTATTGATATCCGAATTGAAGCTCATATACCCGAGGAATATATTGAAAGCCTGCCTCAGAGATTGTATATTTACAAGCGTATTGCTGACATAAAAACAAAAGCCGATGCATCCGATGTCCTTGATGAGCTTATTGACCGTTTCGGAGATCCACCCGCAAGTGTTGAGGGTCTCATTAAAGTATCTCTTTTAAGAAACACTGCCGCATCATTAGGCATATATGAAATAGGGCAAAACAACAACAGTTTGCTTTTATATGTTGAAGATATTGATATGAGCAAGGTTGCTGTTCTTGTTAAAAATATGCGAGGACGAATCTTGGTATCAAAAGGACCTAAGCCCTATATAACCGTAAAAAAAGCAGTCGGTCAATCCCCTCTTGATACACTGGAGGAAGCTTTTAATTTATTAAAGGTAAACACACCGACTTCTGATGCAGTTCAATAAATTACACGAAAGTGAGGAAAATAAAATGACATTTGAATACAAACCCCAAGGAGTATGTTCAAGAAGTCTTACATTTGATCTTGAAAACGGAATTGTAAAAAACGTTAAATTTATGGGCGGTTGCCACGGCAATCTTCAGGGTATTGCCGCTCTTTGCGAGGGCAAACCCGTCGATGAAATCATAAATGCAATTTCAGGTATCCGTTGTGGCTTTAAATCCACATCCTGTCCTGACCAGCTTGCAAAAGCACTTACCCAGGCAAAAGGAGAATAAAAATGAAATACCTTATTTTAATTGCTGATATTGATGAATTTAACCCTTGCAAAAACAGTCTTGGTAGCCTTGTAGAAAAAGAATACAAAATCAAGCATATGCCCGCTTTTGATTTCACCTATAACAACCATCAATGCACCGCAGTTTGTTTCGGTATAGGTAAAGTTAATGCTGCTATGGGTGCAACCCTTGCTCTTAACCATGGTGAATTTGATGGAGTTATCAATACCGGTTGGAGCGGAGCTGTTTCAGGGGTTTTCAAGGGCGATATCATAGTTTCCGACTCTTGTGTTGAATGTGATTTCGACTTGACCCCAATCGGTAGACTTCCCGGACAGAAACCCGGACAAGAGGATTACATATATAAATGTGATAACGCTCTTTACAATGCCGCTTGCTCTGTTGACGGCTTTAAGCACGGCAATCTGGGTACAGGAGATTTCTTCCTTACCAATAAAGAGCTGGGTCAAAAATATAAAGAGATATTCAATATAAGTGCTTTTGATATGGAAAGCGGTGCTTTGGGTGCAGTTTGCTACCATCTGAATGTACCATTTGTAAGTATAAGAAAAATTTCCGATAATGCAGATGATGTTTCTGTTTCAGAATACACCAATTCCGTTGTTTCTGATGTAACTGCATTTTCTGATATTATTTTAAAAATACTTGAAAAATTATAAAAATTTACCGCTCTCAAAAAAATGAGAGCGGTTATTTTATGCACAGATTTTTCAGGCAATTCACGGACAACAAAAAGCTTTTCTCATCGCCACCTGAAAAAACACCGCTGACGGCACAGTGCTAATTTTTAAGGGGTAAAGCAAATTAAAAATCTGCTTTACCCCATACTATGCTTGTCAACGGCGTTATGTTAATATTTTTTAATCGTCGAATTTAGATATAAACGCACGTGTTCTTTCTGATTTAGGATTATCGAAAACCTCTTCAGGTGTGCCCGCTTCGGCAATAACGCCATCATCCATAAAGATAACCTTCGTAGAAACGGCTTTTGCAAAGGACATTTCGTGAGTAACGATTACCATTGTGGTTTTATCTTCTGCAAGACCTTTGATAACCTTGAGAATTTCGCCCGTAAGCTCCGGGTCAAGTGCAGATGTAGGTTCATCAAAGAAAAGAACCTTGGGCTCAAGCATCAATGCTCTTGCAATTGAAACACGCTGTTTCTGACCACCGGAAAGCTCACAAGGGTAGTTTTCCAACTTATCGGTAAGACCAACTTTTCTTAAAATTTCTTTTGCTTTAGCTTCAATATCCTCGTGGATTTGTTTCCTATTATGTTTGTAATCCTCACGCTCTTCCGCCAAAAGCTCAGGTGCAAGGGTAACATTTTTAAGAACATTGTACTGAGGGAATAAATGGAAATCCTGAAAAACAAGACCAACAAGAAGCTGACGTCGTCTTCTTTCCTCATCGCTTTCCTTTTCGGCTTTGCCATTGAAAAACACCTGTCCGTCAACTGCTATGTAGCCTGAATCAGGTGTTTCAAGCTGATTAACGCAACGAAGAATTGTTGTTTTACCGCTACCGGATGAGCCGATAATACTTAAAACCTCACCCTCTTCAACTGTAAAGCTGACGCCTTTTAAAACCTGAGTTTTTCCGAAATTCTTTTTTAAATCTTTAACTTCTAAAATTGCCATAGCTTAACTCCTGAAATAACTCAGTTTCTTTTCACCCTTACCAAGGATAATGGTAAGAAGTCCAACAAACACTAAATAAAATAAACCTGTGTAGAACAAAGGCCATATCATCGCTTTTGTTGCGGCAAGTTCTTTTGCTTGCTTGATAACCTCGCAAACCATAATACAGTTCGCAAGAGCTGTATCTTTGATAAGAGTTATAATTTCATTGGACATGGGAGGAACAATTCTCTGAATAACCTGCTTAAGGATGATTTTTTTGAAAATCTGAGATTTGGTCATACCGAGAACAATACCGGCCTCATACTGACCCTTAGATATACTTTCAATACCACCTCTGTAGATTTCAGAGAAATAACAAGCGTAATTGACTGTAAATGCAATCAATACTGCCATTATTCTACCTGCGTCCATAATGCCGTATTCAATTAAGAAGAATCTGTCCACCTGACCAAAAAGCTGAAAATTAAACAACAGACCGGGAAGATAGTAGATAATAAATATCTGAAGCATCAAGGGAATTCCTCGAACAATCCAGACAATAACTTTAAACAAATATTTGACAGGTTTAAACTTGCTCATAGAACCAAAGGCTATAGGCAACCCAAGGGGTGCCCCTAACAATAGAGACACCCCAAAGATTAATAATGAAATTTTAAAGCCGTCAAATAAGAAAGATGTAACTTCTAAAAAAGACATACTTTAACTCCGTAAGGATTATTTTTTATTTCTGGTCAGCAAAATCTTTGATTGCTGTATTTTCAACACCATATTTTTCTGCAAGTTCAGCAATTGTACCATCTGCAGCTAAAGCTTCAAGCTGTTCGTTAACCTTTGCTGTAAGTTCGCTACCTTTTTTGAAGCCGATTGCATAGTATTCAACATCACTTGAAAGTTCTTCAACAATCATAAGGTCCTTGTAGTCGCCGTTACCAACATAGCTCTTTGCAAGCTGAGCGTCAACAACTGCGAAATCTGCTGTATCAGCTGTGATTTCAAGCAAGCAATCTGTCTGCTTTGTGAAACCTTTATATTTTGCACCTTCAAAGCCTTTTGCATAAGCTTCACCTGCGGAACCGCTTTCAGCGATACCCATTTTACCTTTAAGGTCTTTTGCAGATTTGATGCCTGAATCCTTAGCAACAACAACTACCTGACGGTTTTCCATATAGTTGTAAGAGAAATCTACCTTTTCAGAACGAAGAACACCGTCATCATCTGCAGTGTTTGCTGTGAAGCCATTCCATACGCAGTCAATTGTGCCGGAATCAAGGTCTGTGTATTTGCTTTCCCACTGAATTTCAGTGAAAATAACTTCATAACCAAGATTTTCAAAAACAGCTTTTGCAAGCTCTGTATCGAAACCAACAAGTTCGTTGTTTTCATCAAGATAGTTCATTGGTTCATAAATTGTGTAACCAACAACAACTGACTCTTTGCCACCGCAGGATGCGAATGCACAAACAATACCGAGAACGAGAACTACACTCATTACGATAGATAATACTTTTTTCATAATAATTTCCTCCGTTGGGGAAGCCCCCTGTTTATTTTGTGTGGTTATTTTAGCACTTTAGCGTGATAAAGTAAAGGGTTTTTACAGAAATTCTTTTATTTTGTTAATTTTGCCTTAGTAAAATTAACCACCCGACTATCTTTTATGCAACTTCACCACTTTAATGCACTAAAGCAATTCTTTTGCATTTTTATGAAATATTTTCTCATTGTAAATATCTTAACATCGTGGTAAAATCTTTATATAAATTTTATGAGGTTCTATTATGAAGCAAATGAATATAAATCTGATTATTGCTGAGCTTGACCATATTTTAAGCAAAAACGATTATTCCGGTGCCTGTGAATTTTTAGAAAATTGGGTAACCACCGCAAAAGAACATAACGACAACAAGGTCCTGTTTTCCCTTTGCAACGAATGCATAGGAATTTACAGAAAAATCGGTAACAAAGAAAATTGTTACAAATATTGCGAAAAAACACTTGAATTGGTTGCTTTTTTGAATCTTGATTCTACTGTATCCGGTGCCACCGCTTTTGTTAACTGTGCAACGGCTTACAAAGCTTTTGGCGAAGCAGAAAAAAGTATTGCTTACTTTGAAAGAGCAGTTACGTTATACGAAAAACTTTTGCCTGAAAATGACCCGAGGCTTGCAGGGTTATACAACAATTTTGCTTTATCTCTTGTGGATTTAAAAGAATATAAAAAAGCTTTCGCTTTGTACGAAAAAGCCATAAATGTTCTTGACGCTAATCCTCGGCACAACCTTGAACAAGCAGTAACATATCTTAATATGGCAAACGGATTGGAAGCACAAAAAGGGTTGGAAAATGTCTGCGAAGAAATAGATTTATTATTGGACAAAGCGGAAAAAGTGCTTGATGAAAAACACTCTGAAACTGATGGAAACTATGCTTTTGTCTGTGAAAAATGTGCTCCTACATTCGGTTATTACGGCAGATTTTTATACGAGAACAAACTAAAGGAAAGGGCGAGAGTGATTTATGAAAGGACTTGAGCTTTCAAGAAAATATTACGAGGATTTCGGAAAGCCTATGCTGCACGAACAGTTTCCGGAATACGAGCATCTGATTGCCGTAGGCCTTGTAGGTAGCGGTTCCGATTGTTACGGATATGATGACGAAATATCTCACGACCACGATTTTGAACCGGGATTCTGCTTGTTTCTTCCCGATGAAAGCCTTATTGATGAAAAGACTTTTTTCAATCTGGAAAGAGCTTACGCAAAACTCCCCGAAGAATTTCAAGGTTATAAACGAAGTCGTGTAAAACCTGTGGGAGGCAGCAGAAACGGAGTTTTCAGAACATCTGATTTTTACAATAAAAAAATCGGTTCACCAAATGGTGAACTGACTGTTTCACAATGGTTTTCACTACCCGATTATGCCTTGGCAGAAGCAACAAACGGTAAAGTTTTCAAGGATGATTACGGTGAATTTACAAAAATCAGAAACGCCCTCAAAAATCCGCCACAGGACATCATACTAAAAAAACTCGCGGGAAATCTTCTGATAATGGCACAAAGCGGTCAATACAATTTCCCAAGAATTTTAATGCGGAATGAAACTGCTGCTGCTCAATTATCCCTCTTTGAATTCTGCAACGCAACAATAAAAGCTGTGTTTCTTTTGAACAATAAATATGCCCCATATTACAAATGGCAATTCAAAGCCCTGAAGGAGTTACCTAATGGTCGTTTTTTTGCAGATTCTCTTGAGTTTCTTATTTCAACTGATAACTCAACAGAAAATGCTAACATAAAAAACGAAATAATAAATAATGTTGCAGAAGAAATAATAGCTCTTTTAAAACAAAAAGAAATAACAAGAGCTACCTGCAACGATTTGGAAAAACACGCTTATTCTGTAAATGATTTTATAAAAGACGGTAACCTGAGAAACGCCAATATTTTAATGGGAGTTTAATATGGTATATAAATCGCACCTGTGAATTTCATCAATTCACAGGTGCGATATTCTTTATTTAAAATTTAGCTGAATAAAGCAAGGCTTGTTCGTTTGAAGATACAAACATATAATCCTGTTTTATTTCATTTTGTGTTCTGACATCAGAGAAGAGAGCAACAGAATATATTGTACCTTTGAAGTATCTTGTATTTCCTACTCTGTTATCGCCACCAACTTTGAAGTTATCTGTGCTTCCTTTATAGGTTGCACTCAATGTCTTGGTTTCAATTCTTTCACCATTAACATAAAGTGTTGCAGTTTTTCCGCTTACGGTTACTGCAATATGAACAGGGTTACTTGAACGTACATCCTTCGAGAAAGTGCAGCTCACCTTTTCTTTTCCTGTGTTGAAGAAAAGTTTAACTTTGCCGTTTTCAACAACCTCAAGATTAAGCTGGGTATTTTTGGAATTATCGTAGTTACCTACAATTACACCCGCTTTACCCGAAACTTTGCTTGGAACTGAAACAACCGCTTCAATTGTTTTGGGTGCTGCCTGCAAATTCTCAACAGAGGTGAATCTATCAGCCGCATATTTTACTCCGTTTGCTTTAACTGCTTCATAGGTTTCATTCTTAAGAACAAGATTGCCTGAGTAGAGCAAACCGGATGTACTCTGAGCAATCGCAGCTCTGTCGCGTTTTATTTCCTTTGCACTTCTCACATCGGAGAAAAGACTTACAGAATAAACCGTACCTTTGAAATACTGTTCGTTTCCAGGTCTGTTATCGCCACCGATTTTAAAGTTCTTGGTTGCACCCTTATATTCTGCAGAGAGCTTTATTGTCTGCTTAGCAACACCATCCACATAAAGCGTTGCATTTTTGCCGTTTATTGTAACCGCAATATGGACAGGCTTATCTGAACGGATATCTTCGGAGAACAAGCCAACAACCTTTTTACTGCCGTTATGGAAGAACAATCTTACTCTGCCACCGGAATAAATTTCAAGGTTCAGATGTTTACCGCTATCACCGTCGTAGTTACCAACCACAACACCTGCACGTGTATTAAGTGACTCGGGAACATTAACAACAGCCTCAATTGTTTTGGGTGATTTTGCAAAATCATCCAATTCATAAGCTGTGTTACTTTGGAATGAACGACCTGTAAGTTTAGCACAAGAATAAACTTTCTTCTGAGAAGCAAAAATTCTTGAAGAAACAAGACCTGCGTCATTTCCTGCAGCATAATTAACATCCTTCTTGATGTCACCCTGTGTTCTGACATCCTCAAAGAGCTTAACAGAATAAATCGTACCTTTAAAATATTCTGTGTTACCTTTTCTGTTATCGCCACCTATTTTAAAGTTGCTTGTTGCACCTGTATACTGTGCACTTAAAGTTTTTGTTTCAACTTCTTTTCCGTTTACATACAGAGTTGCAGAATTACCATCTATTGTCACTGCAATATTTACAGGAGCACCGGTTCGCAAATCCTTATTGAATACACAGTAAGCTTTGTTTTTACCGTTATTCAGGAAAAGTCTTAATTTGCCACCTTTATAAACTTCAAGATTGAGTTGTTTACCATTTCCGCCATTGTAGTTACCTACAATAACACCTGCTCTACCATCAATTTTCTTCGGAACTTTAATGGTTGCTTCAATTGTTTTAGGAGCTTTTGAAAGGTTACCTAACGAATATTCGTTGGATTTATCAAAGGTTCTTCCGTTGATTTTTACATCACTATATGTCTGCTCCGCAATTCTGAAATATGTTGTGTAAATCAAGCCACTTGCTTTTTCAGAAACGCCGAGACAGTCACGCTTTATTTCAGCAGAAGTTCTTACATCACTGAAAAGATTCACGGAATAAATTGTACCTTTGAAATATCTTGAGTTTCCTTTTCTGTTATCGCCACCAACAGCAAAATTCTTTGTTATTTTGCTATAAGTTGCACTTAATGTTTTGGTTTCAATTGCAACACCATTTACGTAAAGAGTTGCTTTATTGCCGTTCACTGTAACTGCAATATTAACTGCTTCATCAGAACGGATGTCCTTTGAGAAAACACAGCTGACCTTTTTGCTTCCTGTGTTGAAGAAAAGTTTGATTTTTCCGTTTTCAACTACTTCAAGGTTAAGCTGTTTACTGCTACCGCCATTGTAGTTACCTACAATAACACCTGCTCTGCCATTAACATTCTCGGGCACCTGAAGTGTTGCTTCAATAGTGTAAGGAGTTGCAGAAAGATTACCAACAGTAAACTTACTGTTTTTATCAAACTTTCTGCCTGCAAATCTGCTTTCGGTTGCCTGATTTTCAGCTATACCTTTTGTTGTTAAATCGGCAATAGTGTAGAAAACGCTGTTTTCATCCATATTGTCTTCTTTAATAACCAAAAGGTTATTGGTCTGATAGCACATTGAACCACCATGAATATTCAATGAGTTAAGAATAGAAACATATTGACGTTTTCCGTTTTCGGAATATGAAACCTGCATATCCTTACTGTGAATATTGCCGAAATCCTTTTGATTGAATGACTTGTAGCCAATTGTTTTACCCTGTACCAAATCATCGAATGCAGATCCATCAAAATTTTCAAGGTTAAGATAAATTTTATTGCGTAGGTTTGCATTTTTGTAGAAAGCAGAAACAAATATATCCTCAATTTGCCTTCCTAATGCAAAATTATTGTTATAGTTTGCATTATTCCAGGTGAAAAGAATGTAATCATCGGAATTATACATTTTTCTCAAGTATTTGCAGTAGGGGTTATTAACCTCATCCCAGACAACAGCATCGCCGCCAAAGGGTGCAAAATAAAGCTCAAATACATCATCCTTTGCACCACCGAGATAAACAATCTGCTCTTTTTTAGGAATTTTGCTTTCTTTGCCTGCAAGAATCATCTGAATTTGCTCTGTAGTTCTTTCATTAACAAGATTACGGAACAAATAAACATCTTCCTGACCGCAATACTCAGCAATAAGACGTAAATAATTGGCAGACGCTCTGTAAATCTTTTCATGGTCTGAAACAATTGTTGCAGTCTGCATTTTACTGTTACCATTTCTGCCGTCATCTTTTATACCATCAAGGTTTGAACTGGATGACCATACTGCATTTTTATGCTCCACGCCATTCATATCAATATAATCTGAAACTGCACAGAGCTTTGTATGCATCATATCTGTTGCGTCATTATCGCCATATGATGTCCAGTAGCAATACTGGAAATTAAGATAATCGCCTATAACACCTTTTTTAACATATTTGGGGTCGCAGGGATCGTTAAGCTGATTTGTAAAATACTGCTCTAAATTCGGGTCTTTTTCAGAAATGGGATAACCATCCATCTGACCAATAACATTTACGTGAATACCCATTTTTGCCGCAGTAATAAGCAAATATGAAATACGAACAAAACCATATTTATCGTAATCCTGACCAACAAGATTACGCATATAACCAAAATACCTGCTGTTTCTGTTAATGTTTACCGCTGCTTCGATAGAAAAACGGAAAGACGAAATATCTATATAAACCTCTTCTTCGGGATGAGCTTTCTTATAAAGCAAAGCCTGATAGATAAGAAGACCTTCACCAACACTTGCATTATTACCTTTGTGTCCTGCAAGATAAACAAAAGTATCAACAGTAACTGTTTCGTCATTGATATTATCGAAAACTGTTGTATTACGGCTCATAAAATTAGAGCTATTATCAAGCTTTTTGAGTTTTGCATATTCCTTATTGATATCTTTATCGCTTGATTTTTTACCCAAATCGAACACATCGTTAACTGAAACGGGGTCTTTTTTCTGAGGTTTATCCTCTTTTTCCTTTTCCTTCTCTTTGTAATCCTCATATTCGGGAATACTATCGGAAATTTCATTTACAGTAAGTTTGTTGGCAATTGCATTTGCCCAATAAGCATCATCAAGTGCACCTTCGACATCAGAATCTACATAATTTGATTTATTAAGGTTCAGAATAGCTTTATTGGTATTACCAAATATAATTGGACCCTTTGCTGCGGTATTGCCTGAAACTGTAACACCGTTAAGATTTACTATTGTATCAGTTGTTGTTTCGTATAAGAAACCGCCGTTATTCGCAGTATTTTCAGTTGCTGTAACATTAAAAATATCAGCAATACTTGCTTTTGAAGCATAAACAGCACCGCCATATTTTACTGCAGAGTTCTTAACAAAACTACAATCCTGGAACAATGTTTTTGATGCTTCTGTATAAACATAAGCCGCACCACCATGAGTTCCTGCGGTATTCTCTTCAAAAATTGTTTTATACACATTAGTTACACCTAAACTGTGAAGAGAAAGTGCACCGCCTGTTTCTTCAGAACTGTTCTTTTTAAGATTACTGTTATAAATATTTATGGTTGAACCGCTATTGTATGCAAATCCACCTGCATGAACTGCTGCATTTTCTGTTGCAGTAACTTTATTTAATGTTGCAGTACTTCCCGAATAAGCACCAATACCACCACCATTATATTTTGCGGTATTACCTTTAAAGGTTGCACCATTCACTTCAAAAATACTTTCACTTAAATAAACTGCACCACCGTTATAATCTTCCGCATCTTCATCAGGAACAGTTGTATTAGAGTTTTCTTCAAAAGTAATATTCTCAAAATATGACATTGAACCCGCAGTAAGATACAATGCACCACCCTTGAGACCTATATTTTTCTTAAACTCAACATTTTGTGCTTCAACAACATTCTTGGGTTCTGAAACCTCATGAACTGTTGAGTAAATTGCACCACCATATTTATTGGCACTGTTTTCGTTAAATACAGTATCAGTAATATTCACCTCAGAATTGTATTTATTTGTTCCTATGTAAGAAACGTAAATAGCACCACCATTTTTATCAGCAGAGTTTTTATCAAATTCTGATGAG
>JAZNHK010000019.1:0-2585 GCA_045576915.1 Acutalibacteraceae bacterium | reverse complement strand
TGTCAGATACAGGCATAGCACCCGGTTCGGGTATAGGTAACACCCGTAAACGTATAGACGAAAGCTATCTTGGTGTACCCGTTATTGCTATAGGTGTGCCCACAGTTGTTGATGCAATGTCTCTTGCAAGTGAACTTTCTGGGATTTCACCAGAAAAACTTGATAAAGATAAATTGATTGCCGGTGAAAGAATGATTGTTGCACCCAAGGATATAGATTTGCTGGTGAAAAATGCGTCGTATCTTCTGGGACTTGCTATCAACTGTGCTTTGCAGCCCACATTGAGTGCTCAGGAATTGTACACGCTTATGTAAACTATTCTATTTGCAAAACATACCACATATTTTATAAGTGGGAGGTGTTTTGTTGAAACGAAAAAACTATTTTATTGATAACATTCTATGTGTTTTGATTTGTGCATGCTTGGTGTTTGTAACGTTGTTTTGCAGTGAACATATTTGTGATGGTGTTGTCAGCTTGTTTACTGCTGCTTCTGAAACCAAAAAAGAAATTACACAAACAGAAATTTCTTTCAATGCCTCCTCTTTTGAAGAAGAAAAGGTGTTTTCTCCCTTCGGTTTTGGCGGAGGCGGTTATGAAATGACACAAGGTTACAAAACCCCCGGTGACATTCTTAAACTGATGAAAGATGCAGAGAGCGTGTATAAAAATCTAAAAAAAAGCGGGAGCATCAAAGAACAACAATTCTGTACAAGTGCAACCGGTACATCCTATGGTGCTGTTGCGGTTAACAATAAAACGGAAGAAAGTATAAATATAAAAACTATATTGAATACAACACCCGAATATAAAAAAATCACAAAGGATGAACCCTATATTTTGATTTATCATACCCACACCACAGAAGGGTATGAGCTTCTTGATAAGGGCTGGTATTCAAATTCATATAATTCCCGTACCAAGGATTCTGCCAAAAATATGGTCAGGGTAGGCGAGGCACTGGCAGAAAAACTAGAGGATGCCGGTTACAAGGTTATTCACGATAAACAGATTTATGATAGTAGCTATAACGGTGCTTATAGCCGTTCTTGTGAAAGTGTTGAGAAATATCTGGAAAAATATCCGTCAATTGTTCTGACCCTTGATGTTCACAGAGATGCTATTCATTATAGCGACGGCACAAAATGTAAACCTACTGCAACAATAAATGGCAAAAAAGCTGCACAGGTTATGATTATAAGCGGCTGCGAGGGAGATGGCGTTGATGATTTTCCTCTTTGGAAAGATAATTTAACTTTTGCTTTGCATTTGCAAAATACAGTAGAAGAAAATTATCAGGGGCTTATGCGACCTGTATTCTTTTGTAACAGAAAGTATAATATGGAATTAACACCTTGTTCGCTTTTATTGGAATTCGGCACAGATGCAAACACTCTGGAGGAGGCGGTTTATTCTGCTTTTCTTATAGGGGATTCAATCGGAAAAATGTTAGATAAGGAATATAAAAAATGAAAGAATTTAACAGGCTTTTTAATGTATTTACCATTGCTGCAATCATCATAATGCTTCTTACAACGGTGGTTGCGGCAAGTGTAACGGTTATTGAAAAAGGCAGGAGCAATCTGTATTCGGTAAATGCAACAAGAAATGCGTTCCCAATTAGTGAATATTGCAATAAAGGTATTTGAAAATAAGAATTTTTTGTAAAAATATTAAAATTCTATTGAAAATGGTATCGTTTTATTGTAGAATATTAGCAAATATAACTATTGTTTGCTATACTAATACAATAGTTTAATTTTAGGAGATGAAACATTTGTCAGTAAAACTCAACACACGCTATCTTGAGGGCTTTGTTAATGAAAACGATGTCCAAGGTATCGCTCCCGAGGTAACGGCGGCGGTTGAACTTCTTAACTCACGAACTGGTGCAGGAAACGATTTTCTCGGTTGGGTGGATTTACCAATCAACTACGATAAAGAAGAGTTCACACGTATTAAAAAAGCCGCAGAGAAAATCCGTAGCGACAGCGACGTTCTTGTTGTTATCGGTATCGGAGGTTCTTATTTGGGTGCCAGAGCGGCTATCGAATTTTGCAAATCCCAAAACCGTAACTTACTTGAAAAACCTCAGATAATTTTCGCAGGTAACACACTTTCTTCTTCAGCACTTGCAGAAGCAATTGCTCTTTGCGAAGGTAAAGATTTTTCAGTAAACGTTATTTCAAAATCGGGCACAACAACTGAGCCCACAATCGCATTCAGAGTATTCAAAGAATTGCTCGAAAACAAATACGGCAAAGAAGAAGCCGCAAAAAGAATCTACGCAACAACAGACAAGGCAAGAGGAACACTCAAAGAGCTTTCAGACAGGGAAGGTTATGAAACATTTGTTATTCCTGATGATGTTGGTGGCAGGTATTCAGTGCTTACAGCGGTAGGTCTTCTTCCTATTGCAGTTGCAGGTATCAATATTGACACTATGATGCAGGGTGCTGCAGATGCAAGAGAAAAATTCGCTGATGGCGATGTTTATACAAACGATTGTTATAAATATGCTGCAATGCGAAACATACTTTACCGTAAAGGCAAATCAGTGGAAATGATGATTTCCTATGAACCTG
>JAZNHK010000018.1:0-11602 GCA_045576915.1 Acutalibacteraceae bacterium | reverse complement strand
TTTAGAAATCATTTGTTTTCTGTCAATTTTACCATTGAAGGTTTTGATTATTTCATCAATTACTTCAATCTTTTTGGGAAGCTTATAGGGTTCAAGGTTTTCTGTAATAAGATTACGGATTTCAACCTCGTCAAGCTCTTTACCCTCTTCAAGAACAACAAGAAGCTTTAATGAAACATTGTCACCCTTAATTGTGGGAATGAGCAAGCATTCATCAACACAATCAGCTCTCATAACAACCTCTTCAACTTCAATAGGAGCTACCTTCAAGCCACCAAGGTTAATTGTGTCATTGCTACGTCCAACAAGGATAATTTCACCATTTGGAGCAAAGTAGCAAAGGTCACTCATAACAAGCATACCATTTTTGATTGCCTGTGCAGTTAATTCGGGTTCATTCCAATAACCCTTCATAACTGATTTACTGCGAATAGCAATAAGACCGGGCTTTTCTGCGGAAGCATCCTTAATTTCGTTGCCATCCTCGTCGAGGATAACGATTTCGCTGTATGAGTTAGGTTTACCAACGCTTGAAGCGTATTCCGAACCGCCAGAAACACAGAATTCATCAGTACAAACAACGCCCGCTTCTGAACAACCGAAACAGTTGTACATATATACATCTGGCATAAGCTTACGCATTTTTTCCTTATCAGTTTCAGGATATGCGGTTGAGCTTGAATAAACAAAACGAAGCTGGTCGTTAAGTGCAGCAAAATTCTTTGATGCGAAAGCAAGAAGAAGATGTATCGCTGATGGAGGAAGATACAAAGAAGTAACTTTATGGTCCTCAATGGTTTTAAAATATTGTTTGAAGTTTCTGAAACCATCAAGGAGGCAGGTTGTACTACCAACTGCCATTGCAATATGAACCTTTCTTAACGCTGCAGCGTGGTTCATAGGAGTGGGAATAAGCCAGATATTATCGGACTTGATGTTTGTAGTTTCAATACCGGCTAAAGCAATGTTAACCTGATTGGAGAAAGAAACCATAACACCCTTTGATTTACCTGTTGTACCTGTGGTGAAAAGGATTTCTGCAAGGCTGTCTTCATCAGGGTCAGCTGCAACGAAATCATCATCAGTTGCTTCGATTTCTTTAATAATATCCTCAAGACTCCAGGCAGCTTCAAGGTCATCTCTTGCTTCAAGAGTTACCATTTTTACTGCATCAAGCTCTTCAGCAATTTCAATGATTCTTTTGCTGGGTGAATTTTTTTCAACAGGTACAAAGGTCGCACCTAAAAGCTGTATACCATACCAGAAATACACATAAGACATTATGTGGTCAGCTTCAACAACAACTCTGTCCCCTGCTTTTATACCATTCTCAGCTAAAAATTTAGCAGCTTTTCTATTATATATTGCAAGGTCCTTATAATTGCATTTTTCATCATTGATAATTAATGCAATCTGTTCAGGTGTTGTTCTTGCAAATTCCTGAATTTTTAATGCAATTGATTTCATATTATTTACCTCTTAAATAAGTGATCATTCTTCGGCTTCGGCTTCAGCTTCAGCAGCCTCTAATCTTTTTTGTCTCGCTTCTTCTAATTCAGCGATTTTTTCAAGAAGTCTGTCATGAACGCCATCCCAATGTTCCTGAACATGTTCTTCATCTCGTTTGTCTTCCAATTTATAGTTTTCAACAAGATAATTTCCAAGAACTTTTGTGAATTTAGTAGCACCATAAAAATTAAGGTGACCGGGATTGTAGAAATCATGACTTAGATCTAAATCAATAGTGAAAGTATTTTCAGAGTTTTCATCATAGAAATGAATATATTCCATACCCTCTTCTTCCAATATCTTATAAATAGTATTGGATCTTCCGGATTCTTTACCGAATCGAACCTGAGGAGTATCAATGAATAAAACGTTAAGTTCATTTTCTTTTATATAGTCAATAAGTTCGTACAAAGTTTCTTCACTGTACTTGTCTAAGTCGTAAAAATAGTCAGCTCTATAACCTCTGTTTCTCTGAGGAGAAGGACGAACAGTTGCTTTCTGGAGAATATGATATCCTAAATATTCGTGGGGTAAACTGCTCCAGTTATTGCTGATTAAATAATCATCATCTGACCATTTGCCATGGAATTTGATAATTGGGAAAAGATAAGATAAATCTAAACGTGAAGCAGATTTATCAACTTCATCTCTGATTTCCATTGTTTTAAAACACGCCTTAATTCTGTTCATAGAGAAAGGCGGTAACGCATCAAGGAAACGACGGGCGCGAACATCCATTATATCAATGCTGATGTTTGCCTGAGTGAATGGTCTTATATCAAGAATAAATAATTCAACATCCTGATAATCAAGGGCTTCCTCGATTGCGTATTTGTAAAGCCATGCAGGGAAAGCATCAACGGAAAGTGGGTAAACAGTAATTCCATACTCTTCATAAGCTTGAGAAGGAACCCAATATCTGTCAATACCACTTGTACCTAACAATACAGCTTCAACAGTATCTTTGGGGAAATCTCTATAGGTTTCGTAACGCTTATTAAAGTTGGAAGTGTTTTCCAATTCAAATAAATCGCATAAAGATAAAACTAATGTACCAACTGCGAGAAAAAATGCAATACTGCGAATAAATTGTTTTTTAGTCATTTCAGATATCCCCCTTTCTTAGAAATTACCGTATATGAAACTGCTTGAATTATAATCAGGTCCGTAAACGCCGAAGATTAAAATGAAAGCAATTAACAATAATACGAGGAACCATCTGAAGAATATATTTTGCTTTGCCAATGTTTCTCGAATTTTAATTCCATTTTCCTGAAGAACACCAACAACAAGAAGAACAAGAATTGAGAATATTACAAGAGGCATCTCTTTTTCATTAACGCCGTAAGTGTAGATCTCGCCTGTAAATCCAAAAAGGAAATCGAAATCAACAGTTGTAAACATAGCTTTAATCATTAAAAGAGCGTCATGAAGGCTTGGTGCCTTAACAATGATTCTTGAAATGAAAAGAAGTGTTGTAGTTCTTGCAATCTGAAATAATTTATAGCTGAAGGTTTCTGTATTGATATGAAGCTTGTCTATTAACCATTTATAAACAGGAATTAAAGCAACGCTACCTGAAATAAGTAAAGCGTTATATAAACCGTTTATAATGTACTGAGAAGTAATACCATGCCAGATACCCATAAGGAAGAAAACAACTAAGGGAGCAGCAACTGAAGGTACAAGCTTACCAGCATAGGTGCCGTGTTTTTTACGCATTTTCTTGCTTAATGCAGATACGGGCTTGCAAAGCATAACAGGATAGAAAACATATTCTCTCATCCACGCACCGAGGGACATATGCCAACGACGCCAGAAGTCTGCCAATGAAATTGAGAAGAATGGTCTTTCAAAGTTCATTGGAAGATTTATACCCATCATCTGAGCTGTACCACGAGTAATATCTGTACCACCTGAGAAGTCGCCATAGATCTGGAAAGAGTAAGCAAGAACACCGAACAATATCTGTGAACCATTGTATTCAGAAGCTACAAAACTGCTTGAGAAAACGGTTGCGGCAATTGCAGAAACTCTGTCAGCAATAACAAGCTTTTTGAATAAGCCCCATAAAATTAAAAGAGCACCATTTTTTAGATTATCGTATTCTAATTTGTGAGGTTCCTTAAGCTGAACTCCTACATCGCCAAATCTGTTTAAGGGTCCCTGAACAATTGAAGGGAAGAAAGAAACGAATAAAGCGAATTTACCCAAATGCTTTTCAGCAGGATATTTACCTCTGCCGATATCAATAAGATAACCAATACTGTCAAAAGTATAATAAGAAAGTCCAAGCGGAACAATCAGGTTAACAAAAGGTATTGAAGCGTCCCATCTGAAAAGAGTGAACATATCATTTGCGGTACCAATAAAGAGATTGAGATATTTAAGTGAAGCAAGAACACCAAGGTTTACAAGAACAGTTAAAACCTGAACTGTATGTATTTTCTTGGCAACAGCTTTTTTCATATCTCTCTTTTGGTCCATGGTTATTCCATCGCCGAGAGCATCAATTTTCTTTTGGTTTTTATTTCTCATACTCTGCATAAGCAAAGCAGACAAATAGGTGAATAAAGTTGTTCCAACGATATAAGCAAGATTTTCAATACCGCTATAAAGATAGAAAGCATAGCTGGATACTAAAAGTACTGCCCATTGGAATTTCTTCGGCACAACATAATAAGCAAAAATTACAAAAGCCAGAAAGAAAAAGAATCTAAAAGATGTAAAAGGCATAGTTATCTCCTCAAATATAATCCAGAAAAATTACATTTAACTTAATAATTACATTTCATCAATAAGACGCTCTACCAAAGCAAGAATTGCTGCTGCACTGTTGAAGTTTTCGGGTTCCATATCATCAACAGTAATTGTAATATCATAAGCATCACATAATTCGCCAACGATTGAAACAATATCAAAGCTATCAAGAATTTCGTTGTCGATAAGCTTGTCCTCGTTTGCGAAATCAACATCATCTCTAACAGATTTAAGAATTTCTAAAAGTTTTTCCATAATAATTTCTCCTATAAAAAAAGTATTGGTTAAAAACATATTTTAACCAATACAATATAACATAATATTCGACTATTGTCAACAAAATACAAATCTTTCTAGCTTATTTAAACTCTTTTAAATCTTTTGTCAGGAGATTATGGCGAACTATGCGATGAAGAATAGCCCCCTCATCTACTGCTTCAAACAAACTACTGCAGAATGAAACAGGGTTAATAGTGAAATCATTACCAGCAGGTAAAATAAAGGACATTAAAACTGTGTCTGCATCAAAGCTACAGTTAAAATCGAGCAAATGCTCACATACATTTATTTCTTTGATTGCACCTTTTTTTGTTTTTTTCTGAATAACAAGCTGCCCTTTTTCAATTTCTGTTTTAATTTTTTGATAAAGTTCTTTTGCGTTATTGACACCGGGAACAAAAACAGAATATTTTGCCTTGTTAACTGCTAGATTTTTTTCAAGGGGTTCCTGAACATCCAGAAATTCAATGCCTGGAACAGTTACTCTGTTAAGCTCAGATAAAACTCTTTCGTTGGAATAATTGTCATCAGTAAGGCGAATATCAAGCACCTCTTTCAGACCCTCTACTCCAAGAGGCAAAGGAAGACCAAAAACAAGGTACGGATGGGGATTGAAGCCTTCTGTGTACCAAAGAGGAATATCAGTTCGTCTGAATGCTCTTATAAGGCAACGGGTAAGATCAAGATGGGAAATATATTTGGAGGAATCTTTTTTAGTGAACCATATTCTTATTGAGCGCATCACATTTACCTCCGTTTAAAGAATTTGAGCCACAAGCCGCACATTGCTGACGGCAGTGGTTGGTTGTCTGTGCCTGTTTTGCTTTTTCATTTTCAGCAATAAGGAAGGATTTTTTTATACCTGAGTTAATGTGGTCCCAAGGTAAAATTTCATCATAGCTTCTTCTGCGATTTGCATAAAACTCTGTAGAGATTCCGCATTCATCAAAAGCTTTAACCCAACCATCATAATTAAATTTATCATCCCAGCTATCAAAGGTACAGCCATTTTTATAGGCAGCCTCAATAACATCACAAAGCTTTCTGTCCCCACGGGCAAAAACACCCTCAAGGAAAGTAAGATCAGTGTTGTGGAATCTGAAGGTTATCTTTTTGGTTGTGCAGGTTTCCAAAAGAAGTTGTTGCTTTCTCTTGAATTCCTCTTTTGTATCCTGTGGCTCCCATTGGAAAGGTGTGCAGGGCTTTGGCACAAAGTTCGAAACACCTGCACTTACGCTTACGCCTTTTCCCTTGGGTTTATCAGGATTATTATAAAACTCGTTAACTACCTTTTGTGAAAGCTCGTTAATTCCGATAACATCATCATCTGTTTCAGTTGGCAGACCAAGCATAAAATAAAGCTTAACCGCAGTCCACCCGCCAACAAAAGCTTTGCGACAGGTTTCAAGTATTTCTTCTTCAGATATATTTTTATTTATAACATTTCTCATTCTCTGTGTACCTGCTTCAGCAGCGAAGGTAAGACCTGAACGGCGTACAAGAGCGAGTTTTTCCTTAAGCTCATCTGAGAAATTGTCAATTCTCAAGGATGGTAATGCAACATTTATTTTCTGAGGAGTTGCCCAGCCTAACAATTCTTCGAGAAGTTCAGTAATTTTTGTATAGTCACTACTGGAAAGAGAACAAAGAGAAAGCTCATCATAACCTGTGCTACAATGTAGTTTCTGGCTCTGTTTGCTGATTGTTTCAACAGTTTTTTCACGAATTGGTCTATACCAAAATCCCGCCTGACAGAATCGGCATCCGCGAATGCAACCTCGGAAGATTTCGTGAACAACTCTGTCGTGAACAACTTCAACAAAAGGTACAACAAACTTGTCCGGATAAAAAACATTATCTAAATCGGAAACAACCCTTTTATTAACTGTTTCAGGTGCACCATCCATAGCAACAACGCTTTTGATGGTGCCGTCCTCATTATAGCTTACATCATATAATGAGGGTACATAAATACCTTCAATTTTAGAAGCTTCAATCAAAAATTCTTTTCTTGTTTTACCTTCTTTTTTGCTTTTTTCCAGTAAATCAAGAAATTCCATCATCATTTCTTCGCCTTCACCAATCTGGAAAATATCTATAAAGTCTGCCAATGGTTCGGGATTACATACACAAGGCCCACCGGCAACAATAACAGGCATATCAAGGCTATCTCCCCTGTCTTTTGAACGCAGAGGAATTTTAGCAAGATTAAGCATGTTCAAAACATTTGTGTAGGACAATTCATATTGAAGAGTAAAGCCGATAGCGTCAAAATCAGTCAATGCATCTCTGCTTTCTAAAGCAAAAAGAGGTATATTTCTTTCGCGAAGAATATTTTCCATATCTGTATCGGGTGCAAACACTCTTTCACACCAGAAATTTTCACGAGAGTTTATAAGACTGTAAAGAATCTTCATTCCAAGGTGTGACATACCGATTTCATAAGTATCAGGAAAACAAAATGCAAATCGTATATCAACTTCTTCTTTATTCTTAACAACTGAATTAAGTTCGCCACCTGTGTATCGTGCAGGTTTTTGAACTAAAGGTAAAATACTTTCAATTTTTTCTTTAAGCATTGTAAAAATCTCCAAATCAATATATGCAGATATTTTACAATATTTTTATCTAATAATCAAGAGAGTTTTATTTTTTGAATATTATGCAGGCGAACATATAAACGCTTATGATAATCATTGAGGGATTTTGGTTGAGGTTAAAAAATATGTATGTTGATACTACTGAAAAAAGCGTTGCAGTAATTACAGACATAATCGTTAGTATTTTTTCAGTTATGTTTTCAACTATAATTTTGTTCAAAAGGCATCTCAAAGCATTTCCACCGTCGAAATTATAGAAAGGCAATAAATTGAATAAACCGAGAACAAGATTAGCTTCGGCACTTTTCGAAATAATATTATTACTTGATTTGTTATCCAAATAAAACAAAAAAATACCTATAACTAAATTTAATACAGGAGCGGATAAGTTTATGATAAACTCTTTTTCAATAGTAGTGTGCAGCTTGTTTCCCCTTACAATATCTGCACCAAAAACAGAAAATGTTATTTTTTCAGGAGCACAAGAAAAAGCTGTTATAAATATCAGATGAACAAGCTCGTGTAAAACAGCCCAAAGAAAAACAAGAAAAAAAGAAAAGTCATCTGTAAGGGTTAAAATCAGCAAAATAAGTGCAAAAAATGAAAAACTGATTTTACATACAGTGTTTTTGATTTTAAACTGCATTTTTTGCCTCTTTTAACGCGAATTGAGGATTATATGATATGTTGTCTATCCTTAACTCAAAATGCAAATGAGGACCCGTCGAGCTACCTGTTGAGCCGACAGTTGCAATAATCTCACCTGCTCTTATTTTCTGTCCATTTTTTACATTCAGTTTTTCACAATGGCAATAAACAGTCATTATGCCGTTTTCATGTTGTATTTTAAGATAATTACCATTCCAGTGGTCATAATCAGCAGTTATAACCTCTCCGTCAAAGGCAGAATATATATTCGTGCCTTTTTTTGCCGCAATATCAATACCTGCGTGGAACCGCAAATCGCCGCTTATCGGGTGCGTTCTTGTGCCAAATTCTGATGTGATTTTTCCGTTAACAGGAATGATCATCTTCTGATTAAGCTCGTACTTGGAAACAGAAACATTTTCAGGTATATCATTTTTCGAGGCTACCTTTATATCACTACCGCCACCTGCAATTATTTCTGCACTTAAAGACGGTTCTTCAAAGGGTACATATTCAGTTTCTTTTTCTGTGGTTGCATTTGTTTCTTTTTTGTCAGTATCGGTTTTAACTTCATTATCTGCCGATGCTTGTATTGCATTTCCTTTTATTGTTGCAAAAACACTTTGAATTTCCTCGGCTTGTAAAGTCTGACTGAGTTTATCAGAAAACATATTCTGTAGCTGAGTAAAAAATGGTGCTTCTACGTTTTTTAATAAAAAAAGCAAAAGAAATAAAACAAGGCACACAGAAAATTGCATCAATAATGTTCTTACTAAATAATCCTTTTTATTTTTCTTCATAAAAAATCCCCTGCAGAATTTATATGCAGGTGATAAAAAAATTATTCTTCTGTTTGGAGCCGTTCCCACTCTAAATACATCTCTTCAAGGACGTTTCGTAAATCATTAAGATTATTTGTGTATTCGAGGAGTTTTTCATAATCTCCTGAAATTTCAGGTGTGGAAATCTCAGCTTCAAGAACAGAAATTTTGTTTTCTGTTTCTTCAATTTCTGTTTCGAGCTTCGCAATTCTTGTTTTTCGTTTTCTTTCGTTACTCGCTTTTTCCTTGCGTAATTTATAATCATTAACAACAGGTTTCTTTTCCTTCACAACTGACTCTGACTGTGCTTGTAAGTTTTGGCGGTATAACAGATAGTTGTCATAATTACCATCAATATTAACTCCACCATTGTGAGTCAGATAAACTGTTTTTGTTGCCAGTTTATTTATAAAATATCTGTCGTGGGATACAACAAGCATTGTTCCGTCAAAATCCATCAAAGCATTTTCAAGCACTTCTCTTGAAGTAATATCAAGGTGGTTTGTTGGTTCGTCGAGTATAAGAAAATTGGGTTTTGAAAGCATAATCTTTAAAAGTGATATTTTTGCTCTTTCACCACCGCTTAAAAGCGAAACCTTTTTAAAAACATCTTCACCACAGAAAAGAAACATTGCCAATGCACTGCGTATTTCTGTTTCGGTCATAAATCGATACATATCCCATACTTCATCCAGAACAGTTTTATCGGAATGGAGTTTATCAATGTTCTGGTCAAAGTAACCGATTTTCACATTACTCCCAAAACGGAAGGTTCCGTAATCGGGTTGAATTTCTTTATTTATTATTTTTAAAAATGTGGATTTACCACAACCATTTGGTCCTAAAAGAAAAACTCTGTCATCTCTGAAAATTGAAAGATTTAAATTTTTAAATAGTTTTTTATCAGTGAAGCTTTTGGAAAGGTCATTGACATTAACAACCTCATCCCCTGTCCTTACATCAGTTTTAAAGCTGAAATGAACACTTTTGAGAGCTTTATCAGGAATAACAAGAGTTTCTTTTAATCGTTCAATCTGCTTTTCTTTACTTGCAATTGTTATATAATTCCGTGCTTGATTAAAGCGTTTTTGTTGCTCGATTATGCCCTCGATACGTTTAATTTCAGCTATAGTTTTTTCGTATTCTCTTTCAATGGTTAATTCACGTTCAGCTTTGAGCTTCTGAAAAACTGTGTAATTACCGGTCGTAAGAGTAAGTTTTTTGTGGGCAATTTCCATAGTGGAGGTTGTTACCTTATCAAGGAAATATCTGTCATGGGAAACAACAATAATTGCCCCTTTATATTTTATAAGAAAATCTTCAAGCCACGTAACTGCATCAATATCAAGGTTGTTTGTGGGCTCGTCAAGCAATAATAGATTAGTATTTGATAACAAAAGTTTACATAAAGAAAGCTTTGAACGCTGTCCACCACTTAAGGTATTTACTTTTAAATTCAAATCACTTTCTGAAAATCCCAGGCCAAGAAGAGCGGAACGGGTTTTTGCCTTATACACAAGACCGTCACGTCGCTCAATATCTTCTGTTAGTTTAATTTGTTTTTCAATAAGCTCAATACTACTGTCAGTTAAAAGCTTTTGAGTGATAACTTCCAGCTCATCCTCCATTTTTGCCACATCTGAAAAAACAGTCAGAGCTTCATCATAAAGGGTTTGATTGTCATCACATTCAAGATATTGCTCCATATAGCCAATGCGAACATCCTTGCCACGGACAATACCGCCTTCATTAGGTGTATAAGAACCGATAATAAGCTTGAACAACGAGGTTTTTCCTGTACCGTTAGCTCCGATTAAGCCGATTCGGTCGTTTTCTTCCACTTTAAAAGCGGCGCCTTTAAACAAGACGCCGTCAAGAAAACCAAATGTTAAATTCTGAGCTGTTAACAAAGACATAAAACCACCAAATTATAAAGTGCTTACCAATACCTCGAATTTACCGTCTAAAAGAGTTTTGCCGCAACCCGCAGGAAGGAAAATACTGTTACCTGAACTAATTTCAACATTTACGCCGTTGCACTCAACAGTACCTTCTCCGTTTGTAACAAGAAGTGAAACAAAGCTTTCGTCTGTAACATCAAGCTGGTAGTTACCATCAACATTTAAGGTTGACATTTTGAAAAATTCACAGGAGCAAAGTTCTTGTGAAACCGCACCATCAATAGTGATTTTTTCACCATCTGCATCACCTGAACGAGTGGGCGGAACTGTATCAGTAACATCAAGAGCTTTTTCAACGTGGAGCTCTCGTGGTTTTCCGTCAACAAGTCTGCCATAGTCATAAACTCTGTAAGTAGTATTGCAGTTTTGCTGAACCTCAGCAAGAAGAATACCACCGCCAATTGCATGAAGTGTACCTGCATTTATAAAGAAAACATCACCTTTTTTTACATTAACTTTGTTAACATGATCAAGGAAAGTGTTATCTTCAATTGATTTTTTAAATTCTTCACGGGTTAAATCCTTGTTGAAGCCGTAAATCAACTGTGCACCTTCGTCACAATCAAGAATATACCAGGCCTCTGTTTTACCATAGCTGTTTTCGTGTTTTTTTGCATATTCATCATCAGGATGAACCTGAACAGACAAATCTGATTTTGCATCAATAAATTTAATAAGAAGAGGGAATTCTTCATACTTCTCGCCTTTTGTTCCGAGAAGTTCTTTGTGCTCTTTAACAAGCTCTGTAAAGGATTTTCCTTCAAATTCGCCATTGATAACGATATTGTCGCCATCGTTTCTTGCACAAAGCATCCAGGCTTCAGCAATGTTATTAAGGTCAGATTCAAAGCCATAATCATTCTTCAAACGATTACCGCCCCAAACAATTTCTTTAAAAACTGGTTGTAATTTAATAGGATAATTCATTTTTATTCCTCCGGTTTTTGTTGCTGGTTATTACTTGATTCCACCGCAACAACATTTTTGATTTCTTTCTTCTCAATAAAAGGCACAGAAGATGATT
>JAZNHK010000017.1:0-10092 GCA_045576915.1 Acutalibacteraceae bacterium | reverse complement strand
AAAAATCATCGCTTTTTATTCCAATGGTGGAGAAGAAACAGAAGCTTCAACAACCTATGGACTTACCTGCACACTTTTAGGTCATGATATTGAGGGGTCCATTGTTACAACCGTAAATCATAAGGTACGTTCATCATCCCCCAGATGTTTGAAAAAAACATACAGATATGATTCTTGCACTCGTTGTGATTATGAAGAATCCACCCTTATCACACAAGAATATATCGCTTGCTGCTAATAAAAAAACCAACGCCTGACAGAAAGCTCCCTTCCTGTCAGGCATTTTTATACCCTTTTAACTTAACAAATAACCAAAAGCACTTTCAACCTCGCCGTTTTTCATATAAACTCTTGTAACACGGCTGTTGATATTGCAAATAATTTCGTAATTTATTGTATTTGCTTTCTTTGCAATTTCATCAACAGAAATACTTTCATTTCCGTCTGTTCCGAAAATTGTTGCGGTATCCCCTGCTTCAACATCGGGAATATCTGTAACGTCAACCATAAACTGATCCATACAAACTCTGCCAATAATTTTTGCACGTTTGCCTCTTATAAGCACCTCACCATTATTGGAAAGAACTCTTGTTACGCCATCCGCATACCCTGCACAAAGGGTTGCAACCCGGGTTTCCTTTTGAGTGGTATAGGTACAACCGTAACTGATACATTCACCCTCGGGCAAGGTTTTAACCTGAACTACACGGGTTTTCATAGACATTACAGGCTTTGGTGCATTTATATTTTTAAACTCAACCTCATCCGAAGGACTCAAACCGTAAAGAATAATACCCTGACGTACCATATCATATTTCTTTTCCAGATCTGCAATTGCGGCAGAGTTATAAAGATGCTTTATAGGTGGGTTGACCCCCACTTGGGAAAGAGCCTGCACAAATCCGTCAAACTTTTCTGCCTGCATTTCGGTATATGCCTTATCAAGCATATCTGCCGCCGCAAGGTGACTGAAAACTCCTTCGATTTCAATATTGGGGAGTTCTTTTATTTTTTTGATTTCCTCAACAGAAGCTGCGTCGCACTTAAAACCAATGCGGTTCATACCTGTATCAACCGCGATATGGGCGGATGCGGCTATACCCGCTTTAACTGCAGCTTTTGAAAGGAGCTCTGCCTCATAAAAATCAGAGATTGTGGGGGTGATATTGTATTTCACAATATTATCATAATCCCCATAGGGTATGTGGCCCAATATTAGAATAGGTGAATTTACTCCGTTTTTGCGGAGTTCCAATGCTTCATCCGTTGCAGCAACTGCAAGGTAATCAGCCTTATCCTCAAGAAACTTTGCAACGCCAATAGCACCGTGGCCATAAGCATTTGCTTTAACCACAGCTAAAATTTTAATATTTTCAGGGAGAGCTTCCCTGACTGCGTCAAAATTGCACTTGAGTGCATCAAGATCAATTTCCACCCAAGTGCGTAAGGATTTAAAAATATTATTCATTAAAATTTATTTACCTAAAAGTGTGTTCATAAGGGCTGAATCATCTGTAATAAGACCATCAACACCGAATTTGATAAGTTTTTTTGCAACACTTTCTTTGTTTACTGTCCACGGGTTAACCTGCAAACCTGCTCTGTGGGCTCTTTCAACATACATACGTGTTACAAGCATATAGTAAGGATGCAATGCATCTGCACCGATTTCTTTAGCAAATGCTACGGGTCTGGGAGCGATCTTCATACCCATCAGCTTATCAGGAGCATAGAGTATACCTGTTTTGCAATTTTTATCTATCTTTTTGCAAACGACAAGGATCGCAGGGTCAAAGCTTGATACAAGAAGCTTGTCAAAAAGACCATGATTTTTAACAGCATCAATTGTTTTTTCTGCAAGCTCAGTTCCCGCCTGACCGAAATGCTCACTTTTAAGCTCTATATCAAGAACCTTCATTTTATCGCCCATAGATTTGCTAAGCTCTAAAAATTCATCCAAAGTTGGAATCTTTACGCCTTCAAATTCAGGACTCTTATATTTACCGAAATCAAACCTGCGAAGCTCTTCAAGAGTCATATCCTTAATTGCACCTGTACCATCTGAAGTTTCGTCAATGGTGAAGTTATGGCACACCACAGGTATTCCATCCTTGGTTAAATGGATATCTGTTTCAAAGCCGTCGCAACCGATTTCCTTTGACAGCTTAAAGGCTTCAATTGTATTCTGGGGTGCAATTATATTAGCTCCTCTGTGAGCAATAACATTACATTCTGCCATTGCGTTACCTCGCTTTTTTAATTTCTCATATGATTATACATTATTTCAGGCTTTTATGTCAACTTAAAGAGCTTATTTTAAGAGGTTGACAAGTGCCGCTATTCCTGCACCTATGCCGACAACACCGCCTGCAATAAGGGCAATTTTTTGTTTGAGCATTCCGTCCGCATCCCATATAAATGCAAGTTCATTTAAAATGCCGTTACCCATAAGGTCTTTGTATGTATAAAATTTAGTTTCGTAATTTCCTGTTTTTTCATCAATATCAAAAATTCTGACACCGCGATATCTTTTGCCGTAACAGCGGAAGGATGCACAGGCAGTCTGAATGAAGTTGATACCATCCACAACACCTTCAAAACAATTACAATGGTCGTGGCCAAAAACAATCGCTTTAATATCGCCACACGCCTTCAAAGCTTCCATTTGACCTGTTTTTTCATCAACAACACAGGGATATTCACCCATAACGCCTTTGCAGGAATCTTTTAATTTAATATATTTACCATCGGGAGCTTTTATTGCACCCTTTGCATCCTTTGAACATTCCTCTGTAAGTTCAAAAGTCTCAATTAACGGAATATGCTGGAACATCAAAGACGGAACGGGTTTGCCACCATTGTTTTCTTTAAGCTGTGCACTTTTCTTTTTATACCATTCAATAGCCTCAGGCTTAACAAGGGAAAAGCATTTATCCAGCTCTTTATCCTTCCACGCAGAATCCATCATCCAGAGATTAAACTTGATTGTTTCGCCATCCTCAGAATAAATTGGCAAGGCGTATGTTGCAACATCGGGCGAGGTTTCATCATCAAGACCAAGGCAACAGCTATATTCTCTGTACATATCTGCCTGCTCGTCTTTTGTAAGGCGATTCATATCATCGTGATTACCATAAATCATTGCGAATGGAATTTTTCTCTTTTCAATGGGTGCTACAAGCTTGTCAATAGCAACACGCATTGCTTTTTCTTCGCCCTCTTTATCTTTAATAACAAGCCTTGAACCGATTCTTGCATCGCAAAGATGGTTTCCAAGAATATTATCACCTGTAAGAACAATGAGGTCAGGATTTAAGGTATCATAAGCTTTGTTAAGCATACGAATCATTGTTGGTCTTACAAACTGCAAATCCTGAGGGTCACTGACCTGCATTACTCTTATTTTTCCATTCTTAAACTTAATTTTCATAAACAACCTCTAAAAAACAATTACATTAGCTCCGGAAGAATTGACTTTGCAATTCCGAAATATACAACAAGACATACAGCGTCTATTATGGTTGTAATAAACGGACTCGCCATAACCGCAGGGTCAAGCCTTAGTTTCTTTGCAATTATAGGAAGAACGCATCCGATGAACTTTGCACAAATAACTGTTAAGCACAAGGTAAGTGCTACAACAAGTGCAACATTATTATTAACACCCGGGGTTTTAAGAAGAAGCCCGTCAATGAGAATGATTTTCACAAAGCAAGCCACTGCCAATGATACACCACACAAAATGGAAACCCGCAGCTCCTTCCACATAACCTTGAAAATATCCTTAACGTCAACCTCACCCAAGGAAAGACCACGTATAACCGTAACAGAAGCCTGGCTACCTGAGTTACCGCCCGTACCCATAAGCATTGGTATAAACGCTGTGAGCACAACCAATTTTGAAAGTGCATCCTCAAAGGATGAAATTATCATTCCTGTAAAAGTAGCGGAAAGCATAAGAAGAAGCAACCACGGAATTCTGCCCCTCCAGAGCTCCCAGATAGAAATTTTAAGATAGGGCTTATCTGTGTTGGGGGCGATAGCCGCCATTTTCTGGAAGTCCTCTTCAGCCTCTTCCTGAATAACGTCAATAGCGTCGTCAAAGGTTACAATACCAACCATACAACTTTCATTATCAAGCACGGGTATGGAAACCAAATCGTATTTATTGAACATCTGAGCAACTTCTTCTTTATCGCTCAATGTTTTTACTGCAACAGGATTCTCCTCCATAACATCTGAGAGAAGCTCATCATCATCACAAGTGAGAAGATCCATTGCGGTTATTGTACCGAGGAGCTTATGCTTTTCAATTACATAACAGATGTTAACTGTTTCGGAATATTCACCACGTGATTTTATTTTCTTCAGTGCATCACCGATTGTCATACTCGGGTGAAGGCTGATATACTCCAAAGTCATAATACTGCCGGCACTATCCTCAGGGTATTTGAGAAGAGTGTTTATGGCATTTCTTTTATCACCGCAAACCGATAAAATTCTTTCAACAACATTTGCAGGCATTTCTTCGATAATATCAACAGTATCGTCAAGAAACATATCTTCCATAATAAGCTTTAATTCGCTATCTGTGAATGCTTCAACTATTACCTGCTCCTGCTCCGGCTCCATATAGGTAAAAACCATTGCGGCATTTTCCTTGGGAATAAGACGGAAAAGCATAACCATCTGCTTTTCTTCAAATTCCGGCAAGAGCATAGCCGTATCAACGGGATTCATTGTATCAAATATACTTTTTATAGCTTTATATTGCTTTTCGAGCAATAATCTTTCAAAAACTTCTTTTGTCAAACCTTTTCCTCCTTTTTCTGTTTTGCAGAATAGAGAGTGAAATGCAAATAAAAAAACTGAGCTCGCGAGCTCAGCGACAAAACGACACAGTAGCAGAAAAGATACCTTTTCCGCCATTTTCTATTACTGACAATGCAGTTACGTTGTGTTAACAATCTGTAATTTCTTCAGACTGTTTTATCGCTGTGTTAATATCCTTGCAACTTCGCCCATGTCCACTACTGCCTGAATCCATTACTTTGTCACACTCCTTATTATATATAGTATGTTCACCACATTTAAATATAAACCAATACACTTTCTTTGTCAAGGTAAAAAGCAAATAAGGCAATAAAAAAGAAGCCCCGAAGGACTTCTTTTAAAATTACTATTAACCGAGAAGTGAGCCGATAAGAGCCATAATCCATTCAAGGAAAACAAGGATACCTGTAAGAGAAGATGTTCTTACATGACCGCAAACTGTGCAAACCTTGTTTCCTGCAGTTGCATCTTCACTAAGATGGTCATGACCTGCTTTATCTGCAACACCGCCGCAGTCAGCACAAGTACGCCAGTGGTATGAATTGTCTGACTCATAGGGGCCTGAAGGATTGTGCTTTGCAGTAACAACACATTCGTTGGAATAGCCGAAAACTTCGCCACTGTAGTCAACTGCAAAGTATCTGATTTTGAATGTACCTGCTTTTTCATCAATCTGAGAGCCATCGTAAGGAATCCAAGTACCATCCTTAGTCTGGATTTCCCATCCTTCAGCATATACGGGACCTGAAAGAATTTCAGGTGCTTCGATAAAGAAATCATCAATTACATCACCGGGGCAAATTCTCTTTGAGGAAATGATATCCGCAATGATTATTTCATCACCCGCTGCACTTGCAAAACAAGTAAAAACGCTAAAAAGAAGACATACTGTAAGCATTGTAGCCAATACTCTTTTTTTCATACTTCTTCCGTCCTTTCAAATACAATTTTTTATATATTACCATTTATAGTAAAAAAAAGCAAGAGTTTTGAGAAAATCTCAAAAAATTATTCAAAAGAAACAACCTCATTTTTCTCAGAAGATTCAACAATTGCCTCCATAAGCTTCATAAGCCTTCTTTGCTGGTCGTGAGTTATTAGTGGCTTTGCTCCTTTTCTGAGAACATCATAAATGTTGTTATAATAATCTGCCCACTCAACAGTAATAACTTCCAAGGGAAACTTTTTAATTGTTTCTTTAGTTCTGGGTGCCATTGTTTTAGTGATACCTGCACCCATCTGAATCGGAACTGCATCCATTTTTTCCCAATCGTTTATCTTAACAATTTCCCCTTCAATATCCCAAGTACGGATAATAGCAGTACCATTTTCACCTGCCATATACCAACGGGGAGCTTCGATAAAGTTATTGGTGAACACTTCAACAAGACAATCAGGACCATCTTCAAACTTGATTATAGCACGGAAGCCATCATCAACCTTAAGAGTTGTAACATTTGTTAATGAGCCATAAACACTCTTGATTTTTTTACCATCGTTAAGCATAAGAATCTGGTCGAGAAGATGAACACCCCAATCAAGAAGCATTCCACCACCGTGTTCTTTTTCACCTCGCCAACCGGAGGGCACACCGCGTGAGCCATAAACCTTTGACTCAATGGTGAAAACAGAACCCAATTCATTTTTATCAAGAATATTTTTTAATGTTCTGTAATCGTTATCCCAACGTCTGTTCTGATGCACGGTAAAGAGCTTTCCTGTTTCGTTTGCAACAGCAATAATCTCTTCAAGGTCCGCTGAACAAAGTGTAACCGGCTTTTCAGATATAACATTTTTTCCCGCTCTCATAGCACGGATTGCAATATCCTTATGAACATCATTATATGTGGCACATACAATAAGCTCAACCTCATCATCCGCAAGAACAGCTTCAAAGGATGGGTAAGCGTAATACCCCTTGGTTGCAGCAAACTCGCATCTCTCGGGCTTTATATCGTATATGCCCTTAAGATTAAAGTTTTCAAAGCTATCTATTCTTTCAGCGTGGTAGTTACCCATTCCACCGTAACCAACCACAACAACATTTATCTTATCCATAGTAAAAAATCTACCTCTTCACTATTAACTATTAACTGTGAGCGAAGCCAACTTATATCCACCAGGCTGCTTCTAATTTTTCCTTTATTATACAATTCCTAAGAAGTGAAACTGCTTTTTCAAGACCTTCATTCTGACTCATAAGAGAATCTTCGTGTTCAATGGAAATGGCATAATCATAGCCAACCATACGAAGGTTGCTGATAACGTCACGCCAGTAGGTTTCACCATTACCAAAGCCAACAGAACGGAATATCCAGGAACGATTGATTTCATCTGCATAGGATTTTGTATCAAGAACACCGTTAACCGCTGTGTTTATTGCATCAATTTTTGTATCTTTAGCGTGGAAATGGAAAATTGCACCCTCTTTACCCAAAGCACGGATAACTGCAACAGGGTCCATCCCCTGCCATATAAGATGGGAAAGGTCAAGATTTGCACCGATTTCCTTACCTACTGCATTACGAAGCTTCAAAAGACTTTCTGTGTTATACACGCAGAAACCGGGATGGAGTTCAAGTGCGATTTTATCAACACCGTGAGCGGTGCTGAACTTAACAAAGTCCTTCCAATAGGGAATAAGAACTTCGTTCCACTGATATTCAAGAATTTCGCCGAAATCATTTGGCCAGGGGCAGGTTACCCAGTTGGGATATTTTGCTGTTTCACAATCACCTGGACAACCTGAAAAAGTGTTAATCTGATGAACGCCCAATTTTTCTGCAAGAAGAACTGCTTTTCTCATATCCTCATCAAAGGACTTTGCAATCTCTTTATTGGGATGAACAGGGTTACCGTGGCAGCTTAATGCACTGATTTCAATATCATATTTTTTCAGTAATGCTTTAAAATCCTCTAATGCTTTTTCATCATTAAGGAGAATATCCGGGTCAGCGTGGTCTTTACCGGGATATCCGCCACAGCCGATTTCAACCATTTCAAGACCGAGAGATTTAAAATATTTCAATGCTTCCTCAAGGGAAACAGAACCTAATAAATTAGTAAGAACACCAAGTTTCATAAGTTAATTTACCTTTCTGAATTTATAAAAATTGATAAATTATCTGATTTTTAGAAAAAATTGTTCACAGTGCCGTTTTGTGTGAGCGGTGCTGTATGAGATACTGCCCCGAGCACAAGGCGGTGCTGTGGGCGATTTTAGCAAAAATCTATTTAAAGTTTTTCTCCAACCACTGATAACTTCTTGTAATATCTTCAAGACCTGTTGGTACCGGGTCATCGTTTTCAAGAATTACCCATTCAAGACCGATTGCTTTTACACCAGCAAGAACTTTAGCTAAATCGTTTTCACCTTCGCCGAGAGCGGTAGGCTTGCAGTCAACACCATCTTTAATGTGAACGAGCACAATTTTCTCTTTATTTTCGGGAAGATATTTGCTGTTATCAATTCCTGCACAGAAGCTCCAGTATGTATCAACTTCAAGCTTGCAGCCATCTTCGGAAATAATATCCATAGCATTTTTGCCGTCTTTAAGGTCTTCGAACTCTTCTGTATGGTTGTGATAATAAGTATCCATACCCATTTCTCTTGCCTTTACACCTGCGGCACTGAGAACATCACCTGTATTTTTAGCTTCCTCGTATGTTGAATGAGGTGCACCACCAACGCCAAGGTATTTTGCACCGAGTGCTTTACCATAAGCAAGAGTTTTTTCAAGATTTTCGGGTTTGAAATCGTCAAGACCCATGTGGCTACCAACAATCTCAAGTCCTAATTCTTCACATCTTGCACGAAGAGTCTCCGCCTCAAGGCCGAAATAGCCTGCAAATTCAACTCCGTCAAAGCCGATTTCTTTAACCTTACCGAGAATTTCTAACATATCGTTTCCGTCTTTAATATGGTCGCGAACGGAATAAAGCTGTACTGCAAATTTCATTTATATTTATCTCCTTATCAATCTTTAAAGTATACGGGCTTACCTGATTTTGCAGACTCGTAGATTGCTTCAAGTATTCTTGTTACACAAAGAGCCTGACGAGGTAAAACAACAGGGTCTGTATCTGTTCTGATAGCGTTAATCCAGGAGGATGCTTCCATCTCTGCGGGAGAGCCATCTCTCTGACCCTCGAAGAATGCTGCACCACCCGCTTCAAGGTTGGGTTCTTCAATGCACTGACGCTGATGCTTTATGTAGTTTATTCTTGCTTTATCATCAAGAGTATCCGCACCACCTTTATCACCGCAAATCATATATGCTGCTTCGTGATAATCTGCAATATTAAGTGCCCAGCTTGATTCAAGGTTAATAACCGCACCGTTCTTCATTTTTATAAAGCCAAATGCAGAATCTTCAACTGTATATTCCTTGGGGTCCCATTTACCCCAGGCGTTACCCTGTTCTTCCTGGTCTGCAAGCTTGCGGAAGGTCTGGCCAACAACCATTTCGGGCTCATAGTTATCCATAACCCAGAGAGTCATATCAAGAGCGTGAGTACCGATATCAATAAGAGGACCGCCGCCCTGCTCATATTCATTAAGGAAAACGCCCCATGTTGGAACTGCACGACGACGAAGAGCAAGAGCTTTACCGTAATAAATTTCGCCAAAGTCACCATTCTCTGCACATTTTTTAACATAGAGATTCTGAGGAGTCTGGCGATTCTGATATCCGATAGAAAGCTTTTTGCCTGTTCTTTCAGCAGCTTCACACATAGCCTTGGCTTCTTCGTAGGTTTTTGCCATAGGCTTTTCACACATAACGTGCTTACCCGCCTCAAGAGAATCAATTGTTATAAAGCTATGGGAACGGTTGGGAGTACAAACGTGAATAACATCAATAGTTTCATCCTTGAGAAGCTCTTTGTAATCCTCATAAACCTTTGCATCAGGAGTACCGAATTTCTCTGCTGCTTTTTCTGCTCTTTCTTTTACGATATCGCAAAAAGCAACCATTTCAACGCCCTCAACTTTTTTGAGTGCGGGCATATGTTTTCCGTTAGCAATACCACCGCAACCGATGATACCGATTTTTAAAATTTTATCCATAATTCATACCATCCTTTCAGACAGAAATTTTCACTTTCTATTATATTTCTTTTCCCATATATTTCAAGGATTTTGAGTTTTTTACAGTGACGAAAAAAACTTCAAATATTTGGGGATTTTTCACATATAAAAGTGTTGCAAATAAAGAATTTGTATTATATAATTTTTCCAAATAATCTGTTTCATAAGGA
>JAZNHK010000016.1:0-2799 GCA_045576915.1 Acutalibacteraceae bacterium | reverse complement strand
CGTTGCAATGCACACTGTGCATTTTTATAAAACAGATTTAATGAAGCTGCACACAAACTGCTTGCGTGCAGTTCACTAAATTTGTTTTATTATAGGTTTCGCGCCATAGGGCTTATGTTCTTATGTACTTATGTCTAAATTATATTTACACGTATTAGCGAACGAGCTTCTTTACACCGTTTACAATGTAAATACCCGGAGCTGTAATAGCCTCGATACGGCGACCTGTAAGGTCATAGATAGCTGTACTCTGTTCTCTGTTATCTGTTATCTGGTCAATGCCTGTTGTGCCGTTCCAGTCGAAGCCATAGAATGCAGCAGTCTGCTGTGCCGGAGTCAATGCGCTTGCAGGCAAGTATGCCTTGTTGGCGTTGTTCAACCAAACGCCACCTTTCATCTCAGCCTTGTAAAGACCAACTACACCGTCAACTACTCCAAGAACGTAAGCCTCTTCGTCAATATTTCTGTTGTAAGCCGAGCCACTCAACAAATTGCCTGTAACGTCAGCGGTTGCAGTTTCACCCATAAAGAATTTATAATCTCCTGCAGCAGCCTTAACAATAATACCTGTATTTGCAGGAATAACACCTGTTACCTGAGTCAAAGATACCCAACCGTTATTTACTGTTGTTACTGTATATGCCTCTACTACTGACGGCATTCTTGCATTGAAACCAAGGTACAATGTAGCATAACCGGCATCTGATACTGTAAGGGTGTGAGAAATTTCATCCACAAACTCATATGCAGAAGTATTCTTCAAACCTGCAACGTTGAAATATTCTTGAACATCACCGGTTAGGATAACCTTCTTCTGATAGTTATCAGAGTTATCCACAAGATTCAAAGCTTCACGCACATTGCCTGAAGGAAGCTGAACTGGGATACAATTATCTATATTGGTTTCATAAGGATCATCTGCCAACAAGATGTTGGAATTTGTAGAAACTTCATTTCCAAAAACAGCCTTAGAAAGCGCATTGCCATCAACACAACCTACAATATAGCCAACAACAGTTGCATCGTCTGCAATATCATCACCAGAATCATAAGCCTCAATCAACTCTGCAACAGTACAATTGTTCAAAGTTTTAACAAGCTTATATGTAGCCTCTGTAGTAGCACTTACAAGTTCACCCTTAACAGCAATAGCCTTTACGGTTGTTGTCTCTGTGATAGTGAACGCGCCTAAATAAGGAGTGCTCTCTTTTGTTGGTTCATTACCATCCAGTGTGTAGTAGATGTCAGTACCCTCGGCTGCTGTAATTTCAACCTCATAACTGCCATCAAATGTTGTTGAAGCAGGAAGAACTGGAGCATCAACAGTCTCAGCAGGAGTTTCACCCTCTTCGTACAACTTATAAATGCTTACATCTTCCTGACCACTTCCGTAGCAAGAGAATATTGAGCTTTGACTATTATAGCGCAACCAATTTCTAGTATTACTACCTTGAGCCTTTATAGTTGCAACACCAGTACTTGCAATTGTTATGTTCCAACTTGAATTTGCAGATAGAGTTGCCTCGGTTCTCAAATAGTTTGAGCCAGAGGATGCAGCATACAAATAACCACTACCTGTGCTGAACGCAAAAGTTCCAGAAACGCTACCAGCCTCAAGAGTCATTACCTGAACATCATCACCAAATGTAACAATATTCTCAGATTTTGCAACAGTGGCCTGACCACGATTATTACTGTTCTGAGTTGTAGAAAGGGCCACATTTGCATTTGTTGCCACAATCACAACATTATCACCAGCAGACAAATCATTTATGCTTGTAATCAAAGTGTATCCAACTTTAGGCTCTTCTGGCTCAGGTTCAGGAGTTTCGCCACTGCCTTCGTCCGTGGTTTCTGTTGTAATAGTTATACTTACAACCTGAGAATTCTTACCATTAGTCACTTGCAAACGTAACACTTCACTTTGATATTCCGCCGGAATATCATATGAATAAAGAGAAGAATTAGTAGACCAAGTTTTTGCAGAAACGACTGAAGTACTGCCAGAATAAATACCAACAGTAACACTTGTTGAGTGACCTGATGATGATGTAGCTGTAACATTTGTTATCTTTTCACCGACATAAGTTGGCAATTCAATATAAGCACCACTTGTACCCCAAAGGAAATATCCGCTATTATTAAAATAACCTTTACCGCCTGCATTAAAAGCATCACCTGTTGCTTTATCGTAAAAAGCATTAAGTTTGTTACTTGAACCCGTAGCAACCACAGTACTTCCGCCCTTAGTTGTAACCCAGTTAGTATTTTTACTAAAATCGTATGTATACGTTTTAGTCTCTGCCTGCACACTGAACACTGCCAGCATTACAGCAAAAATTGAAAGTAAAAATTTTTTCATAATAATTTGTTTTATTTTGTTTTGTAATTTTTCTACCGGAAAAGTCCTTTTTCGCAGGCAAACAGGCATGTTTAATAGAGCCAAACAGCCAGTTACCCGAATAATTGTGCAAAGTTACCAATTTAATATCTATTAACCAAACTTTTACAAGCGAATATCTTTTATAAAACTTTGGAGGTTGTACAGCAAGCCTACATCTTACATCGCCACAAACACACGAATTCCCCAAAAGTCGTAACATTTGGGATTTGAATGATTATCAATTACTCCACATAAAGAAAAAAAATCGGTTCAGTAGAAATTCAGTGTGGGTAATATTGTACATGTACGATTATTTCCTAACCGAAATATCATATTCCAAGGTTTGTTTTACCCTTAATCAGTTATCTTTTATTCTTTTTGTTGTCGCTCTATCATGTACTTTTGTCGCTCAAAAG
>JAZNHK010000015.1:0-6351 GCA_045576915.1 Acutalibacteraceae bacterium | reverse complement strand
ACACCCCATCTTTCCAAAATTTATCAATCTAAATTATACAATTAAGTAACACAATTTGTCAATAGAATGAATGACAATTTATTAACACAACTTAGTCTCCAGTCGCCAGTCGCCAGCCACCAGCATTAAAACATAGACTTTTATCTTTTTTATTTATGTTTTACTTGTAGACAATTTCAAAAAAACAGAACAATATAGTTGTTGTTATAAAAACTGGTAGCTGGTAGCAGGTAGCTGGCAGCTGGAGACTGGTAGCTAAAAAGCTTGACCGAAAAGGTCAAGCTTTTTTCACCATTCAAACTCCGGTCTTTGATTTTCAACATGATTTGCGGCTTTTAGAAGAAACTTTCTCATAGGCTCCATTCTTCTGATGAAGAATGTTAATTCCTGCAAAAACTCTTCAAAATCACCAATATCATCATCCGGTATGAAATAAATCATTTCCCAGTTTTTCATTTTGATATATTCAGCCGCAGGGTCATCCGCTGAAAAGCCTCTGGGCATTGATTTGAGCTTATCTCCATTAACAGAAATATTCGTTTCGTTTAATATTTCCTGAAACTCATCAAAATGCTTTGAAATATAGTGACGTATATTGTTCATTTTGGCAGTTGTATCACACCATAACCCTGTACCAAAGCATGAACGTCCGGGTGCAACACACAAAAAATATCCAACAGGCAGCCATGATTTTCTGTCAGGTGAAATATATGCCCTGAAAGACGGATTATACGGCGGTCCGTTTTTATGAAAACGCATATCTCTTGCAACCCTATACATCCATTCTCTGGGCTCCATATACATTATTGTTTTTCCGATATCAGGTGCTTCCTCATTTATAACAAAACGGAGCTTATCAATAAAACCTAAAAAATCCTTTTTGGCTTCATCATATTCATCGTGATTATCGTGAAACCATGTTCTGTTATTATTCGACTGCAATTTATCGCAGTAATTCATAATTCTTTTAAAATCCATTTTCAAAATCCTATCAAAACATTTTTACAAAGATAAAATATCACACAGCTTTCTAAAATGCAATATTATTATTGACAACGATAAATTAAATACAGTAAAATATATTATGAAATTCTTGTACCTTGGAGGTATTATATATGGCAGTTTTCAGACCTTTTAAAGCATTAAGACCCACACCCGAGTTTGCTTCACGTGTTGCGGCTCTCCCCTACGATGTTATGAACAGCACTGAAGCAAAAGAAATGGTTGTTGGTAATCCATATTCATTTCTTCACGTTGATAAAGCAGAAATAGATTTGCCCGAGGGCACAGACCTTTACAGTGCAGAGGTTTACGCGAAAGCAAAAGAAAACCTTAACAATCTTGAAAAGGACAGCATCTGTTCTATGGATGAAACACCCTGTTTCTATGTTTACCGCCAGATTATGAACGGCAGAGAGCAAACGGGTCTTGTGGGTTGTGCCTGGGTTGATGATTATATTGAAAACCGCATAAAAAAACACGAATTAACACGTGCAGATAAAGAAGCGGACCGCATTCGCCACGTTGACATCTGCGATGCAAACACCGGTCCTATTTTTCTTTGTTACAAAGATAATGAAAAAGTCAATGAGATTATAACTGAACAGAAAAAGAAAACTCCTGTTTATGATTTTGTTACAGAAGATGGCATTACAAATACTGTTTGGGTAATTGACAACACTGAAATCTGTGCAGAACTTTCCGCACTTTTGGGTAATGTTGGTGATTTTTATATTGCGGACGGTCATCACAGATGTGCTTCTGCCGTTAATGTTGCAAAAATGCGTCGCGAACAGAACCCCGACTTTGACGGAACAGAAGAATTTAATTTCTTCCTTGCAGTCCTTTTCCCTGCCAATACTCTTGAAATTATGGACTATAACAGAGTTGTTAAGGATTTAAACGGCAACACCGAGGAAAAATTCATTGATAAAATCGCAGAAAAATTTGAGGTTGAACTTGCCTCTTGCGATGGTGCTTATCATCCTGAAGAAAAACACACATTTGGTATGTATCTTGGCTCAAAATGGTACAAGCTCATAGCTAAAGACGGCACATTCGACCCCGCTAACCCCGTTGACCAGCTTGACGTTTCAATTCTTCAAAAAAATCTTCTCACACCAATTCTTGCAATTGGCGACCCCAGAACAGATAAAAGGATCGACTTTATCGGCGGTATCCGTGGTTTAGGCGAACTTGAAAAAAGATGCAAAGAGGATATGGAAATCGCTTTTTCAATGTACCCCACCACCCTGGATGACCTTATGTCAATTGCCGATGCAAATATGATTATGCCACCAAAATCAACCTGGTTTGAACCGAAGCTTTTGAGTGGACTTTTTATTCATAAACTTAAATAAAGCAATTAGCGTATAGCAGATAGCTATACACGGTTTGGAAGCGAAACTTCCCCGAAACTCTTCACTATTCACTTTTAACTCTTCACTAAAAAACCGCCTGACCTTTCGGTCAAGCGGTTTTTGTCATTTGGGAATCACAAGCATATTTGCCGATCCGTCTGTGTGTTTCATTACAAGAAATTCACAATCCTGCCCTGCATTATAAATCATACAAGCTTTTTCACGAAGCATCTCTGCCTCTTGGGGTGTAATTTTTTCAATATCACTTTCAGAAATAGGTTCAAAGCTGTATTCGCTATATTGGTACGCTTCTTCGCTGGGGAGATATCCACAGCCCCACCTTAAATATGTGTCATAATAATCATCCCAACTATACGTGAGACCGGGCAATGAATCCTCCATATAGGAAAACAAATCAGAATTCATCCAACTGATTATTTTTGAAGAATCAATTAAATGAGCATCTGCTATCTGACACTCGGAAGCAAAATATTTATAAACGTCTGCATCCTTTAGCACGTTTATTGTGTTAACCATATCGGATGTTACAAGGAACCTGTATAAATGGTCCTCGTTATTTTCAAGCACTTCCTTTGCTGTAAGTGTCTCTTCCTCTTCTTCATCCCACCAACCGCTTTCTTCCTCTTCAAGCAATGCTACACAAGAGGCAAGACTGATAACGCCAACTTGTTCCTGAGATTTATAGCGGTTGTTGTGGCTCATATTCATATAATCCATATAAAGTGCTTTTTTCAGTTTTTCCATAGTTTCGGATGAAATTTCCTCATTGGTAATACAAGTAAATTCACCATCCTTTGAATAAACAACCAATGAATCTGCAGCAGCAATTGTTCTGTAGCCACTAGATTCATTATAGCCATAATAACCATCATCGTAATAACCGCTACCATTGATAATTTTACTGTTTGTATTAAATGAAAAAGCTTTTTCCCATGATATCCAATAAGTATTCAATCCTGTGCTGTTCAATTCTTCATCCTGGTTTAAAATAACTTTATAAAAATTGCGAACCGTATCAGTACCCCAAACTGTACCGAGCTTTTCACAAGCCTCATCACTTAAATGTGGATATGTTCTGTAAACCAAACCACCATCTTCAAGCTCATAAATTATCGTAAAGGTTTCAGTGGTATCATAATTTTTATCAGTTGCAATAAATTTATGAATATCCTTTATAAACTCAATTTCTTCTTTGGTTTTAAATGAAATATCCACACTCAACGCCTCTTGCGCTGATACAAAATAATCAGAACTATATGCAGGTAACACGCCTGTTACATCATTTATCATAACTGACTTTATATTTTCAGTTTCGGGCATATAAGTCGAATAGCCAAAACAACCGGTAACAGAAATTATGTAAATAACCACACTTAGTGCGGTAGTGATACCAACACCCAAAAAGCTATAACGAAGCTTAATACCTTTTCGGTATAACAACGCCGTTAAAATAAGTGTTAGTATAAGTGCCCATATCAAAGAACCAACAACCAAGGATAGTCCTCTTGCAGGCAATGCATCTGCCCATAAATTCTGGTAAACAGCTAACAGGCTAAGTGCCACAACAAGCAAAGCGGATGTTACCGAGCACATAACTCTGACAAATTTATTTTTACCTGATTTATCACAGTATTCGGCTTTAAAATTCTTAACAAAATGATTTTCGACCAAGAATATAATCCCGATAAAAACAGCAATCCATATAACATTTTTTATAATATATAGTGCGGGAGTTTCAAACCAAAGTCCTGTTGATGCCTGACTATTTGAAAAGCCCGAAATATTGGTGTTAAGTGTATAAAGCGGGTCAAACAGAGATAAAACCGTTGTAACCGGATGCCCCTCTGCGGCACCATAGTTTGAAAAAGCGTAATAATCTGCTGCAGCAGTATAATACCCTTTTAATGTCAATGCAAAAACAGCATCTACTGCACTAAATAATGCAAATGGAAATGCACAAACAGATGCACCGAAAACAATAGTTTCGCTTGTTTTACCGCTGACAATACGAGCAAAAGCACCCACTGTATAGCCCACAAAAAGCGGTAACAACGAAATTAAAATATTGGCAAAATACTCATCATAAAGAGTAGAAAAGAATTTATTTAATTTTTCATCTACACATAAAATGATTATATAATAGCCTATTGTCATTAAGACCATAACCAAAAGAGGAAACCAGAATTTTTTCCTGAAAAGATTTTTTCTTGTTTCACCCAGACTCAATATTGTCAGGCATTTTGTTTTAACTTGTAAGAACCGGAATTGCACAAAAGAAACTAAAACACCTGCAATAAATGTAATTATAGATAAATTGTTAAATCCCTGGGGTGCATAATACGAATAATGAAAATACCCATCTGTTGACACGTTGCTTAATATATACAAGAGCGTAATTGCATAAACAACCAACAGAATAATGATGTTTCTATCAAAAACATGGGGCAAATTAAACCCTCTTTTTACTAAAGATTGATTTGATTTTTCCGTCATCAGTAATCGCCTCCGTTTCTTCTGAGAATACTTCTTCAAGGGTCAGAAGCTCAGTTTTAATGCTTTCTGCACCAAGATTGTCTAATTTTTGAATTTCCTTTTCCACATCACCGCAAATAAGAAGTGTTGCAGTTTTTTCGGTCAGTTCGCACCTTCTGTAACTAACACCTTTAAAAAACTCTTTATTTACTGAATTTTCAAAGGTTATATATACTCTTCTGTAATGCTCACTTATATCTTCAATAGCACAATTGAGAATAACATTTTTTCCATTGATTATCGCAATATGGTCGCACAAATCGGAAATATCGGCAAGGTTATGAGAGCTAATTATGACAGATGCACCTGTTGTGTTTATGTATTCAAGTAATAACTTACGAAGAATTTCTCTTTTATGGGGATCAAGTCCGTCAAAGGTTTCATCAATCAAAAGATATTTTGGCGAAGCACCAAAAGCTATTGCAAGCCCCGCCTGCTTTTTCATACCTTTAGAGAGAGATTTGATGTTCGCTTTCGTATTAAGTCCAAAAATATCACAAATTTGTCTGAAAACGTCAAAATCAAAATCGGGGAAATACTTTGCATAGTATTTTGCAGAACTTAAAACGGAATTCTTCGCCGGAAACCATATATCATCAGTAAGATAGAATAATTCTTTTCTTTCCTTTTCGTTATCAAAGGCATTGGCACCATCAAGGAAAGCACCGCCCTCTTCAGATTCGAAAACACCCGCACACACATTAAGAAGAGTAGTTTTACCGCAACCGTTAAAGCCAGCAATACCAAAAACAGAAGAATCTTCAACTTTAATGTTTACATTTTCAATAGCAGTATAATCACCATATTTTTTGGTAACACCCTTTATTTCAATCATCCTGCTCACCCTTTCCGTATATTTTTTTCACAAGGTCAATTGCTTCATCAAGAGTTAATCCTTTTGCTTTTGCTGAAAGTACCGATGCAGAAAATTCCTGCAGTGCATTTTCAAGAACAATTTTGTTTGCAATAGCTTTTTCACTGATGAAAACACCGCTTCCCTGAACAGAATAAACAACATTTGCACTTTCAAGCTCGTTAAATGCCCTTTTAATTGTGTTTACATTCAGGTTTAAATCCGATGCCAACTGCCTTATTGGCGGTAATTTATCACCCGGCTTCAACTCGCCAAGAGTGATTTTATTGAGAATCTGCTCTTTTATCTGCTCAAAAATCGGTGTTCTGCTATGATTATCTATGCGTATCAACAAATGACCTCCTTCTTTATAAATTGTGCTATCTCAACTAGCACAATTTGAATATAGCATGGTATTTTAATTTTGTCAACAACAAAAATTACAACTAATAAACGAAGTAAATAGAAAACGCGGCAACCCACCACCAAAAATGGTGAGTTAAATCCTCGCTTGGAACATTATTCAAAAGGGAAGTTATGGTAAGTCCACTTGCGGTACCCAAAATTCTTTGTTCGCTATTCGCT
>JAZNHK010000014.1:0-16049 GCA_045576915.1 Acutalibacteraceae bacterium | reverse complement strand
ACACAATACCCTTTACAATAAACAAAAACAAATACCGTTCTTTCCAGAAGCATCTTGACTCAATTATTTCTCATAGCGAATCAGATATTTTGTCTGACAGCCAGCGTTTCGAATCCTGCAGATATGTCTTTTCATACATAAAAGAAATATACAAAACCAATGATTTTTATAAAATAGATTTAACGGCTTTTAAAAAAGAAATTGGCGATACTGATGTTTTTGATAGGCTCTTCCCTTTAATGTCACTTAAAGGAAATCAGCGGTTTCCCGCGATTCTTGATGAAATATCCATCCTTGTTTTCGGCAAAAGCAAAGGATATCTTCTTTTCAAGGTTAATTATAATGATATGAGCCTTACACAAATTGAAACCTTCAGCTATTTTTTCAAGCGTATTGCCAACTCAACCAAAAACAATTCTTCCTTTGCTCAAATCTGTTGCTTTATTCTTGGCGTGAAAGATTTTAATTCCTTTAAAGCCTCAAAGAGTGATTTAACAACGCCATTTTATTGTCTCTCTTTTTCCGAAACCTATGTTTGTGATATTCTTCAATTGGTTTGCAAAAAAATAGATGGTCCAGAAAAAAGCAAAACTGCTCATTTGGTTTGCTTGGGTAGAGGATATAGAAATCCACAAGACACAACGGAAGATTATGTTCATAACAGTAATTATGATATACAATTCTCACCCAGAACCAATATAACATGGATTGGTAGTCCAAACACCTTAACATGTTTGCTGGAATCAGAGAGTCCTTCAACAAAATACTTAACCCAGAACATTGAAAATGATTATTTATGTTTGTTTTTAACTCTCCAGAATCAGCGACACACTCTTCTTTCACTTATGACTGATGTGGTGATTTACAAAAACAAACCTCAGAAGCTCCTTAAAATAAAAGATAAGCTTAATGCTTTCAAATTATCTGAATCCTTTAAAACAGTTTCTAATGAATATTCATACCAAAACATCTATGAGCAGATGTATAACATACTTGATATTGATAATCTGATGGCGGATATAAGTGACATTTCCACCCATGCCGCCGAGCAAAAGGAAAAAAACATTGAAAAGCTTTTCAAAATTTTCACAATAGCAGCTTCTGTTGAAACACTTTATAACATTTTCTCTGTACTGGTTCCTTTTATTGTAAGTTACATTGCTAATAACGAGGTTTCGCCGGATTTCTTCACCCAGATAGGTACCCTTTCGGGATGTGTGCTTTCGGTAATAATTCTAGCTATACTCATTACCATCATCCCAAAAATCACAAAAAGAAAATAACCACATTCTCCAAGGGATTCCAAACTGGACAAAAAAATCAAAATACCTATTGAAAAAACGATATATTCAATTTTTTTCGATGTGAAAAAGGCTTTTATTACAAAAAACTCAGTCAATATACAGATTTTAAAAAAGAAACAATTACATTATAATTTCTCATTGAATTACATAAAGAAACCGCAAAGCAGAAGTTATAAAAAGTAACCCATTGATTCTGTTGGGCTTATAGTTTCTAATCTATAACCTATTACAATTAACTTTTAGTAGCACCCTTATATCAAGTATTTTCAAAACAAATTACAGGCAAAGCCCATTAAATCTTGTCATCCGCACAAAAAGAGAGTTCTCGGGAAATTTATCCCCGGAACTCTCTTTTGATTCATTTAAACATCTTGTTCTGATTTACTTATTTATTTCACACAACCGAAAATATCTTTCTTCAAGCTCATCATAATGAGTATAGTTTTCCGCCTGTTCCATAAGATTTTTTGCATCTGTATAAGGTTTGGTAGCCTGGGAATAAACGGAAACTGCTTTAAGATATGCCTTAAGGTCTTTTCTGATTTTTATGCTGTCAAAGAAACTATTTGCTTCTCTGTTCATAATCTCTTCTTTAACCGCTTCATCTGGAGCTGTTATATTCCCTATACCATATTTATTTATAAGAGCTGATGCACGTTTTTTCACTCTTGCATTTTTAATAGCATCAGAACGGATTTCTTTTTCGTCAAGTGTCTTTTTGGGTAATGCTTTAGCTTTTTTCAACTCATCAAAAGCATCTTCATAAAAGTAAAGCTCTCCTTTGGTAACATCAATTTGTGCCTGTCGAAGTCTTGCCTTACCTGCAGGGGTCGAAAACTTGTTAAGGTCCTGCATTATTATTGCAGCTCTTTGAATTGCATCATTTCTTTCTTTTATTTCCTTTTTAGCATTTCTGCTCAGGGTCTTGTTAACAGAGGCTTTCGACTGAGTTGAAAGTGCTTTTGCCTCCTCGATAATTTCCATAGCATCAATAAGTTCACTATCTTCAAGTAAACCTATAGAATGATTTTCAAACATAGCACGAATTTTAAGAACACCAACATAGGCTTTGTGCTTGTTTTCCGTTAAATCGTAAAAGCAGTAAGGAATAAGGTTAAGAAGTGCACCAAATGCAGAGCAGATAATCAGCACTTCAAAAAGGTTATTTCTCGTATTGTCATCATAGAGAACATTATAATCATCAAGCAATCCCATATTTTCATAAATTGTGGGATATACCAAACCCGTAAAGAATCCTATAAATGTACCGATTATTCCAAGAGGTCCAAAAAGTCCGTCTACGCGAACCCCTGTTTTCCATTGATGATAATCTCTCATATCAGCACTGATATTATGCTGAACAATATTCCAGAAGGTGTTTATAAATGTGTTTATGTACCATAGAACACAGATAACAATAAGATTCTTGTATGTAAAGTAAAGTATTATAAGAATTACTATATTAACTGAGTTTGCTGTAATTAAAAGGTTTCTTTTACCCATTTTCTTAATGGCAAGAGGACAAAGAAGCATTGACCATAATGCCGCATTACCAATAATGGTATTAGCTGTACCAAGCATTGCCTGATGCTCGCCACCGGAGCCATAAACAAATGACCAACCGAGAATAACACCATAGCCTGATTCAAGGAAAACAACCCAGGCCGCCGCATGAATAATCCAAAAATATTTATTCTTGGCAACCTCTCTTAATGCATCAAGCATCCTTACAGGCTCAGGCTTCTTTTTAGGAAGGATAAGCCTTTCTTTAACCTTACGGAAAAAAATCGTTGAGATTATAAAACCAACAACAGTAAAAATAGGATGTATAATTCTGTAAGTCCAGATATTATTTAATCCCCAGGTAAGACCTGCAATAGTGGGAACAGCGAAACCTGTTATTGTAGGTGCAAGAGAATAAACAACCTGAGAAATACTCATTACATTTGCTCTTTCCTGAGCATCGGGACTTATAATCTGCTGGAAATACATATAGCTCTCATTATAAAAACAAAGAAATACATTGAGAAGCATATACATAAACCAAACAACTATGGCTTTTGTAAGATAGTCCATGTGTTCATAAGGAAGCCACACAAAAATAGTTGTTATAAGAACAATGGGAAGTCCTGTTTTTTTGATGAAGGGAAGAAACTTTCCGCCCTCTAACTTATGGTTATCATAATACCAGCTACGGAAAATGCCGAGAGGAATACCCACAAGATTTGCAACTATCAGCATAACAGACAAATCCACAGGCTTCAAGCCGATACTGGCTCCTACAAGAAAGTTTGACGCATCAAGACCAATTGCAGAAGCGAGTAAAGTTGTCCAGTAAACACCGAATCCCGCACCGCTGAGACTTGCTATTTCTTTATTGGGAATATAATTACCTTTGGCGGGCTCATGCCAATATTCCTTAACTGAGGAAAGCAGACCTTTGGCTTTTGAAATGATGCCGTTTTTGCCTTGAGCTTCCATTTCGTTACCCCCTTAAATCACCTAAAAGAATATACAGTTATTATACACTTGCAAAAAAGAACTGTCAACAAACACATTCACTCCAACCTATTGTGCAAATTTGTTTAATGATTGGACAAAGCACGAAAGAGATATCCACGATATTGTAATCCGTAATGTGGTAGGTTACTCCTGCTATTGTTGTATGGTGCGACTGCTTCCTATATATTCCAGCATCTAAAATGTTGTAATTGATGGAATTGTTGATTCTGCACCTGCAGTTCAACCCAACGGATATGCACTGCTATTGGGCGAACTGGACGTAGCCTACGGAAAAAATCTTCCGGACAGTATGAGAAATATTATGATTTCCAATGTATCATCTCGCAGTTTGCACGCCATAAATATTGCCGGTTACCTGACGGATTCCGTGATTACCAATGTAATCTACAGGGGAGTATCTCCGGATGGTATTAAATATGGTCGTCCGGGCTGTGCCAAGAGTGCAAGCGTATCAAATTATGTTCACGGTTGTTATGCGAATAAAAAAGGGGATGTAAAAAAGTGCAGACCGCATAAAACAATATAAGACAAGGGATTGAATAGATATAAATAACCTATAAGAGCCTATAAAAACACACCAAAACTACAGGTAGCAGAAAAAACAATGTTTTATGCTACAAACAAACTTCGCCACTCGACGTACCTTTGTACGCCTTCGGGCAAGCCCCAACAAGGCTAAAGCCTTATTGGGGCTCAGTTTGTTCGTTCTGCATGTTTTTTCCTATCCCCACAAAAGAAGCTGTAAAAAAACTAATCGTTTTTTTACAGCCTCTTTTATACAGTGATTGTATTATCCATAATAATGGATGCTTTTTCAACATTCTGTCCAAATGCCTTGAAATTATTCATTCTTATTTCAACCATATAGCTCCAGCTTCCGCTGATTATTTCACCATTTTCGTTGATAACAACCTTCACGACAGGATTTGTATAGTATATATTTGTTTCCTCTTCCGAAAGTTCAAGAGGAAGCCCTCTTCCTGCTAAATCATTAACAACTTCACTGATATCACCAACTGCAGTAATTGCGTGCCCAACACTTCCGCTGAGTGCATCTTCTTTGGGTCCCGAGGTTTGCTCAACCATAGTCATTTCAATAACAGTATTTTCACCTTCTTTGTATGCCTTAGCAGAGCTTATATCCTCTGGCACAAGATTTTCAAAGCCACCTGTTATCCCTGTTTTTTCGGTAGAATTGCTTTCAAGGAACTTTCCGATTATCGGAGTAATCAAAGAAAAAGCCTTATCATATTCACCATTATTGACACTTATTCCTTTAAGGGTTATCTGCTGCTTTGATTTTGCAGTTGCATTGGATTTTTTTGCCGCCTTTTTGTATTCCTGTATAATTCTTTTTTCGGACCAATTGGCAGGGTCATCGAAAGGCTCTGTAGTTGTTTCTTCTGATTGTGTTGGAGCCACTGTTTCTTCAGAAACCTGAGGTGCAGAAGATTCCTGAACAATATTTCCAGGGGTGGTTTCAGGTATCGCAATTTCAGTATTCAAAGCGCTACCAACAACGGTTTCATTTACACCATTATTAACAACTGTTGTGCTCTCCTGTGTAACTTCAGCCTCTTCATTTCCTTTACAAGCGGTTAAAGAAAAAAACGCTATAAGAGATAATATAACCGCCAACACTTTTTTGCTGTTCATATAAAAATCACTCCGAAGATATAATCCGGAAATTTAATTCCAATAACAATTATATGACCCGCATTCTTATATGTCAATGGTTAAAACATCTATCATAGATACTCTTCTGCGTAATGCACCGCAACCGCTCCATCTGCCACCGCAGTTACAACCTGACGGAGTGCCTTTGTTCTTACATCCCCTACCGCATAAACTCCATCTACATTTGTTTTAGTTGATTCATCGGCAATTATATAACCATTTTTATCAAGATTAACCTGATTTTTCAAAAACTCTGTTGCAGGCTTTCTGCCGATACTGATAAACACGCCATTACAATCCAGTTCATCAATATTGTCGTTTTCCACATTACTGATTTTTACGCCAACAATTTTTTCTGCTGTTATAAATTCTGTTACAACACTATTCCACAAAATTTCAACATTTTCAGCTTTGAGCAGAGGCTCAAGATAGATTTTAGTAGCCCTGAGAGTATCTCTTCTGTGAACAAGATAAACCTTTTTGGCAAGGCGTGAAAGATAGAGTGCATCTGCCACCGCAGAATTTCCGCCTCCTACAACCACAACAGTTTTATCCTTATAAAATCTGCCGTCACAATGAGCACAATAGTGAACACCTTTACCTATCAGCTCTTTTTCGTTGTATATACCCAACTCCCGTGGATTAGCACCTGTGGAAATAACAACTGTTTTAGCTTTATATACGCTCTGTGCGGTCTCTACCTTTTTTATTTTCCCCGAGAAATCCACACCACTTACTTCAGCATATACAGTTTCAGCACCAAAACGCTCTGCACCCTGTTGCATTTTCATACCAAGCGTAAATCCATCTATGCCCTCTTCAAAGCCGGGATAATTATCTATATCTCCAGTTAACGCCATTTGCCCACCGGGAGAAACTCGTTCAAGCAAAACCGCGTCCATCCCCGCACGTGCTGCATAAAGTGCTGCAGTATAACCTGCAGGACCTCCGCCTATTATAATCATATCATAGATATGCTCCATAATATCCCTCCTATGTTCCGATACTAAAACAGATTTATTGAAAAGAAATTTAATATATGGTATAATTTTTCATACATATTGATTACAGAAAATCTTATAAAAGGAACAGATTTTTATGAATAACATTTTTGCAACTATATATGAAGAAAATCTTCCGTTCTGGAATAAAATATCTGATGAAGAAAAGGATTATATCTGCCGCAATTCCATATCACTGTCTTACGACAAAGGCACCAATGTCCACGACAGCTCCGAATGCTCGGGAGTCTTTTTCCTTCGCAAGGGTTGCCTGAGAGTATATATTATATCAGAAAACGGGAAAGAAGTCACCCTCTACCGTCTGCATCCCGGTGATATGTGTATGCTTTCTGCCTCCTGCGTTTTACAAGCCATCACCTTTGATGTTTTTGTTGATGCTGAGGAAGACAGCGAATGTTGTATCATCAGTGGTCCTGCATTTGCCACATTATCCGAAAACAATGCAGATGTTAAAATATTTTCTTTGGAAACCGCTGTAAGCAGATTCTCCGATGTTATGTGGATAATGCAGCAAATTCTTTTTATGAGTCTGGATAAACGACTTGCCATATTCTTGGCTGATGAATCCGCCCGTACAGGGTCAGATATCATAAATCTCACTCACGAGCAAATCGCAAGATATATGGGTTCCGCCCGTGAGGTTGTTTCAAGAATGCTCAAATACTTTACCAGCGAGGGTATTGTTGAGGTATCCCGAAAGGGTATCAGAATCCTTGATAAAAACCGATTGAAAAAATTAACCCTTTAACATCTCAAGAATATGTGCTTTGGGTCTTGCACCCATTGCCTGATTTATGATTTTTCCACCCTTCATCACAACAAGCATCGGTATGCTCACTACTGAAAACTCTTCAGAAAGCTCAACCTCATTATCGACATTGATTTTCCCAACAAGGATTTCAGGATGCTCCTGTGCAATTTCATCAACTATTGGAGAAACCATTCTGCAAGGTCCGCACCAATCTGCATAGAAATCAAGAAGAACAAGCTTCTCGCTGTTTTTTATCTGTTCAAAATTATTTTTATTTATATTAAGTACTGACATATTCATACGTCCTTCCTTTCTTTTATTTGTGGTTTTATTATACCCAAAGAAAAGATTTTTTTCTGTGACAAAGTCACAAAACAATAAATTTTATTTAAAAATAAAAAACAATATTTACATTTATTTTTACTTTGCTATAATGGAGGCGAATAGTGAAATTCAATTATACCATTTCATTATGTAAGGGGTGTGTTAAAGTGAAAATTACAGCCAACAAACCCATTCCGCAACAATACGAAAAAGCGGTAAACGCTCTTTCGGAAAAAGAAAATATCTTATTTGTTGTGGTCGGTGACTTGAACCTTAAAGGTCGTTACGCAGAGTCTGTTGGGGTATTCACAGAAAAAAGTCTTATTGTTTTTGACGAATACTATGAAAGCAATAATTTTTCTGTAAATTATTCTGACATTGAAAATGCAATGGTAAAAAGACTTTATGGTAACGCAATTTTCAAGGTCAAATTTAAAAACGGGAAAAAGAAAATATTGTTAAGATTTTCCTATGCTGCAGCAGAGGTTGCAGATGCAGCAGCTGTTTTTGTAAACGCTATCAACAACGGCAACGATTTAAAAGAAGAGGTTGAAACTGTTAAATCTGTTTACCATAAGCAACGTTGCTTTTGCCCCAAATGCGGAAGAAAGCTTCCCAACCCTGAAGCCGAATGTATAAACTGCTCAGGAAAAGGTAAGCTTATTTCTAAATTCGGGAAATACGTTATCCCCGAAAAGAAATCTCTCTTCGTATGTATGCTTCTTTCAGTTGCAGCTACAGGGCTTTCTCTCGTTCCGCCATACATAACCAAAATAATGGTAGATGATGTTATCCCGGGTAAAGATTCTGCTATGCTCATAAAGGTTTTAGGCGTACTTCTGGGAATATATATTCTTCAATATATAATGAACGGTTTTCGTTCCTATCGTCTGCGACTTGCGGGTAACAGAATAACCCTTAATCTGAAAAAGGATATTTACGAAAAGGCTCAGTATCTGCCTTTGAGCTTCTATGATAAAATTTCAACAGGTTCAGTTATCAACCGAGTGAATTCTGATGCAGGCGTCATTCAGGCGTTCATTATGAAAATAACTCAGGAAGCCGTTGTTCAGGCTTTCACCCTTGTTGGCCTTATTATTATAATGTTCGGTATGAGCTGGAAACTTGCTCTGTTTTCACTCATTCCCGTACCGATAGTTGCTATTGTAGGCAGACTTTTCGGTAAAATACTGGGACCAAAATATATGCGACTCTGGAGAAGAAGTGCATCAATATCCACAGTTCTTGCAAACTCTATTCCCGGCGTGCGAGTAATTAAAGCTTTTACCAATGAAAAAGAAACCATCAATAAATTTGCCCGCTACTGTGATGAATGGTATAAGGAAGATAAAAAGGTTGCAGTTCCTGCGGCAATCTTCCCATCAGTGATCACTTTCCTTGTAACCTGCGGTTCTATTGTTGTCTGGTTTTTGGGTGGTAATATGGTAATCAACGGAAGCGAAGAAATTTCTCTCGGTCTTCTTGTTTCATTTGTTTCATACGCAAGTATGTTCTATAATCCCATTAACTTCTTCGCAAATATGAGCGATACATATCAGAACACTCTTGCATCTGCTGAAAAGATTCTTGATATCATTGATGCCGAACCTGAACACAATTTCGGCGAGGGTAACACTCTTCAGAGAATGAACGGCAAAATCGAATTCAGAAACGTCAACTTCGCTTTTGACCGTTCCAAAAAGGTTCTTTCCAATATCAATCTTACCATTGAACCCGGTGATATTGTCGGTATTGTCGGTACAACCGGTTCAGGTAAATCAACTCTCATAAATCTGTTAATGAGATACTATGATGATTATGACGGAGAAATTCTCATTGACGGCGAAAACATAAAAAATGTTGATATGAAATACTATCGTGACTCTATCGGTTATGTTCAACAAGAACCTCTTATGTTCCGCGATACAATTTTCAACAATATAGCTTTCGGCAGTGGAAGAGTTCACGTTGAACAGGTTATCCACGCTGCGGAAGTAGCTAATGCCCACGGCTTTATTTCGAAGCTCCCTGATGCTTACGATACTATGTTGGGTGAAAGAGGCGTTGGACTTTCAGGCGGTGAACGCCAACGCGTTTCTATTGCCCGTGCAGTTCTCAAAAATCCGAGTATTCTGATTTTTGATGAAGCAACTGCCGCAGTTGACTCAGAAACAGAGCATCTTATTCAAGGTGCAATTGAAAGGCTTATAAGCGGAAGAACCACACTTATGATTGCCCACCGACTTTCCACGTTGAGAAAAGCCAACAAAATTGTTGTTGTGGATAAAGGTGAAATTATTGAATGCGGAACGCCCGAAGAACTCCTCAAACAAAAAGGTAAATATTATAAACTTGTAGAAATTCAATCTATGGGTGAACAACTTCAGAAACGAAAAGCTGAAGAGAATTTCGAGTGAGGTGATGTAAATGCCAAGATATATTGAAGGTCCTGAAGTACGTTTTACAGAAAATGACAAAATCTTTGTAGATGCCGAATTTTATTCAGGCGAAAAGTTTTGCGAACTTGAACTCCACCGTATGTTCCCCATAACAGGTCTTACAAAATACATAGCCCTTATGGATTCCGAAGGCAATGAAATCGCAGTTATACGTGATATTAACGACCTTATGCCCGAATCACGGGAGGTTGTTGAAAATTGCCTCAGAGAATACTATATGATTCCCCGTATAACAAAGTTCATTAAAATGAGCGAAAGATTCAAAATCTGGATGTGGACCGCGGAAACTGACAAAGGTATTTGCACCTTTGAAATCCGCAACCATCTCACAGCAATCAAGCCACTTTATGACGGGCGAGTGCTTATTAAAGACGCCAACGATAACCGTTATGAAATCCCCGATGTAAACAAGCTTGATAAAAAGAGTAAAAAAATGATATTACCAAAACTTTAAGAGAGGACATATATATGAAACTTATAATAGCAATAGTTAATAATGACGATAGTGCAGTTGTTTCTTCATCACTTACAAAGGAAGGCTTCACAGTTACAAAGCTTTCAACCACAGGCGGATTTTTGATGGTTGGAAACACAACATTCCTCATCGGTGCTGAGGATAACACAGTTGCAAAAGCAAAAGAAATTATTAAAAACTGTTCTCAGAAAAGAACAAGAATTACCTCAACAACAAGCGGTTTCGGAACAGGTCTTCGTGAAGACGACTTTGAGAAAGAAGTTCCCGTTGGCGGTGCAATAGTTTTCACACTTGATGTTGAAGACGTTGATAAATATTGATATAAAAGTTGCAACCTCGACTATTTGTCGAGGTTGTTTTTTCTGGCTTTTTTATTTGTTAATTCAAAACTCAAATCAAGTAACCATTTGATTTTTTCCTCTTCAACGCTTCCGTCAAGGCAAACTGTTATCCAATGGTTTTTATTCATATGATATGCAGGGTGAATACCTTTATCGAGAATAAGCGAACCTACAAGAAGCGGGTCACTTTTAAAATTAACCACATTTATATTCCCATCTTCTTCCATACCTATTTTTATTTTGGGTATTTCCATTATAACTGCAAACCACTTATTATTACTTTTGTGGCGGTATACCGCGTATGAAGGTGCACTCAACCAAGGGAATTCCGGTATAACACCATATAAATCTTTAATATACTTATCTAAAGCTTCTCTGTTCAAAAAAACACCTCCATATAAATTTCATTATACCATAACTTAATCTTAATTAACAGAATAAATCATCAGTTTTCGGCATAACATTCATAGGGTGATATTTTTGAAAAAAGATTTATTCCTGTGGAATTTTGGAGGATTTGTTTTTACCTCCTTAGGCGGAACATTTCTTCATTTTCTCTACGATTGGACTGATAAAAGCATTTTAGCCGCCCCCTTTTCTGCAGTAAACGAATCCACATGGGAGCATATGAAGATATTATTCTTCTCCATGTTCATATATTCTCTTATTCAAAACCAATTCTTTAGGGGATTCAGCAATTTCTGGTGCATAAAACTTACAGGCATTTTAACAGGACTAATTTTAATACCGATTCTTTTTTACACAATTAACGGCATTTTCGGTAAAACACCGGACTTTATCAATATAGCAATATTCTTCATTTCAACTGCAACAGCGTTTATTCTGGAAGCCTATTTATTAAAAACTCACTTTTGTTGTAAAAACCCTCGTATTGCCTTTTTGATTATCTGCTTTATTGGGCTTTTATTTATTATTTTCACATTTTCACCTCCTCATATTCCCCTTTTCCAAGACCCTGTTACCAACACTTATGGCATAAAGAAATAAGAATGGGGCTGAAAAAAACTAATCGTTTTTTCAGCCCCACTTTTTCACATTATTTCAAGCTCACTATAATTAGTGATATAAACATCAACAATTTCTTTCAATTCTTCCTGATTAGGTTCGCTTTTATCATAAATACCCACAACATTGTACCCGTTTTCATTTGCAGTTCTTGCCGCGTACAGAGCATCCTCAAAAATCCAAGTAGTATCTTTTGGGGTTCCCAATTCATTAAGCACCACATCATATACCTTGGGACTTCTTTTATTAGCACCAACTGTGTAGGTTGAGTAAATTGCAGAAAAATAGTCTCTCATACCATATTCCCGGAGTATAGCCTCAACAGCGATTTCACCTGATGCGGTAGCAATACCCATTTTTACACCTTTTGATTTAAGCTTTTCCAAAAACTCAATTATATCATTTTTAGGTTGAGCTTCTGCAAAATACTTACCTTTGATATATTCAAAAAGTAATTCTAAAAGTTCTTCATAAGATTGTTTTAGATTAAAACGTTCAATGGCAAGGAGAAAGGTTTCACTAAGATAAAGCCCTTTGAAAGCCTCCCTGTCTTCATCTGTTAATTCAATACCTATGTAATTAAAAAAATAATCCTTATAACCTCTCCACACGTGCATTGAATCAAATAACGTTCCGTCAAAATCAAATATTGCACCAGTAATTTTCATATACTTGTTTTTTCCTTTTTCTTGATTTCACTAAAAAGTGCTGCCGACATAATAAGCACTACACCTATAAATTCATAAACTGCGGGCAATTTCATAAATACAATTGATGAAAGAATTATAGCAGATGCAGGGTCAATATAGCTTAAAATTGCAACAGTTCTGCTGTTAAGATTTTTCATTGCACCAAAATACAGTAAATACGCAAAGCCTGTATGAACCACGCCCACAATAATTAAAAGCCCCAGAGACATCGGATTTAATTCTATTTCACCCATAGTGGAAATGGCGTATGGTAAAACCACAATTCCCGCTACAGCCAACTGAATTACAGTTCTTTCATAAGCATCCACATCGCCCATAAACTTGTTCATAATCATAACCGATGCATAAAGCATTGCAGCACCAAGACCGCAAAGCACACCCGTAAATCTTGAAACATTTGACTGAAATAAGCCTGAAACGAATACCACACCTGTCAAAGCAACAAGCACGCATAGCACTTGCTTTAGTTTCAGCTTTTCTTTAAATATGATTGAAGATGCTATTAAAACTACAACGGGAGCAGTATAGTAGCAGACGGTTGCAACGGGTATACCGGTAAATCTGTATGCTTCAAAAAGAAGAATCCAGTTGAAACCAATTGCAACACCTGATGCCAACAAAACCGGAAGCTTACCTTTAATCGTCTTAAAGTTAACCTTGCGACCTTTTAAGAGCATTACAGCAAGAATTACAATTGCACCCGTAATTCCTCTGAAAGCCGCTATAACACCCGATGGCATTGCTATATACTTAACAAATATACCTATGGTGCCGAAAATCACCATACATAATATCATAGTTGCTTTTTCTTTCATATTACCATCGGTTCTCCACATATTCGCAGAATGTGAAAAGATCTTTAATTTCTATTTTTGTGCCGTCATCAAGTGCAACATCGCCATTCCAGATACCAAAAACCTGATGGCAATTCATTCTGCCCACTTTAAAATCCACATCACTATGATTATCAAGGGTGGGCACCATTGTCATATTGAGTCTGCCATCCTCTGAAATAATTTTCCAAGGCTCAAGGAATCTGTCCTTCGGAAATTTTTCAACATCAACTGCACCTATTTTATGCACTTTTCCATCATAAAAAATACAGGTTTCGGTAGCATAGCTTTCATCACCGATTGCCCAGGTTATTTCAAAGCCTAAAAGATGCTTTACACCTTTTTCATCTGTTATGTACTGATTACCGCTACCCCAATACCATACCATTTCGTGAGGTGTATTCACTCTTCCCCAGTCCACTGTACAAAAGGCGTTTTCTTTAGAAAATTCATAAGTATAATCACCAACAGTAAACTTACCTTCACAGGGCATACACATCTGCTTTGTAGTCATAAAATATTTTGTGTCATCACCATTAAAAGGCAAAACTGTTGTTATATTCTCAAGCCCATCCATAATTTCCATCGAAACATTAACTTCAACGGGTAAACCTTTAAAAGAACCCTTGAAATAAAGGGTTCTTTCGTTTGTTTTTGTATTAAAATCGAATTCAGTTTTGCCGATTTTGTCTTTAAAACGGTTAGGAACATCAATAACCGGCGGTGAAACGTGCTTGTTGCCACCGATAAAATACTGAATAGCGTCACAGATAACCTTTCCTGTTTTAAGGTCAACCAATTTTGCTGCTACATAGCCACCGATATTGATATTTGCAAAGCTGATAAGCACTTGCATTTCATCACCAACGTGAATGGTATAAAAATCCCATTCCTTTCGGCTGATTATGCCTTTTTTAACAAAATCTCTGTTATACTCAAAAACATTTCTTCTTGCCCAGCCTTTTGCAATGAGTTTGCCTTCAGGTGAAAGAAGCGGCGTTTTTTCTGTATATTCAATCTGTTTTGATTTTTCTTGCCATTCTGTAAACGGAACATAGGTTCTTTTTAATTCGTTATTCATTGTGATTTTTCTTTCTCATTTGCAGCAGTAAGTGCACGGGTGCGTTCCAAATCAATATACATTTTATCTCTTGTTTTCTGGTCAATATTATAGAAAAACATTGGTACAAGACTGAGAAAATCGAAAATCAACTGAGGACCAAAAGCTGCAATAAACATTTTCCACATTGTATCTTCAGTTTGCACTGCAGTAAGTCCTGATTCAAAGCCTGCCCATCTTGAAAGGAGCATTGTGTTAATCTTTGTAAGGGCAATACCTCTTACTTTATTTATATAACCTGTAAGAAGATTAACTGTTGCCTCAACTCTGTAACCATTCTGCCATTCGCAATAATCGAGAACCTCATAGTTAATTTCCTGTTCAATAATCTTCTTTGTTCCGTAGAATACCATTTCAAGGCTGTTACCAAACATCATAGCAAGGGTCATAGGTAATTTTTTTCTATAGAATCCGTTCTTCTTTCCTCCGATAAGACCAATAAGGAAGAAAGAAAGCTCAGATGTTATTATGGAACCGCGTTGGAACAACCAAAGAGTTTTAGTTGAAAAGCGTTTTCTGAACTTTGTTGCCCAAGGATAGCTGGCGTATGAAATAGGCATACCGGGAATACCTGCTATGGTGGACATCATATTGAATTTAAGAACGCTGTCATAATAAAGGGATTGAGATGTACCAACATTGATACCATCAACAAAACCTGATAATGTATAAATCAACAAAGGTTTGTTTTTGAAAACAGAGAACATACCTTTCACAACCTGTGGTGGTTTTTCCGACTGAGGCACTCGCTCTTTACTTACAAATACCCACATTACTGCAGGAACAGTTGCAATCACCCACCAGAAAGATTTCATCGTTGCAAAAACCTTGGTAAGATTTATATGTATTTTATCATTTGCAACAAGGTCAAACAGAATTCCGGCTAACTGCTCCGGGAATCGCCTGAACAAATCACTTGCAAAACGGGATGAAAGCAATAAAGCAGTTCTTTCATTGGGGTTTGGCGTGAAAACGTTATCAATATAACCGCCACCGCCAAAAAAAGCTCCAACTGTTTCGCTTATATACGAAATAATCATATAGAAAATAAGTCTTTGAGCTGCATTCATACCCTGAACATCTGCAATAAGAGGCATAATACAGGTTATGAAACCAACTAAAATGCTGGGAATAAGAGCTAAATACTGGAAGGGTTTAAACTTACCCCAACGAGTACGCATCTTATCAATAATAACAGCAGAAAGCGGGTCATTAATAAGATCGTAAATACCTAAACCAACAGCAGCATTACCATGTGCTTCAGGATTAAGACCTAAAATTTTGTACATAAATAATTCAGAGTTAGTATCATACTTACCCATTGATAATTCAGCAGCAGCACATTTCAATATGTAAACAACACGCTCTTTAGTTGAACAGAACATTCTGTTCATATATGCAGGGGTTTCATTCATTTCAAAAACATATTCACGTTCATGAACTTCAGTTGTTTTATTATCTTCACTCATGCTTTTATCCCCTTA
>JAZNHK010000013.1:0-3810 GCA_045576915.1 Acutalibacteraceae bacterium | reverse complement strand
GGCAACCCACCACCAAAAGCTGATGCTTTTGGTCCCCCTCCCTATTTTGCTTCGCAAAACAGGGAGGATAGGAGTTGCTCTATCTTTACTACTTGCGAAGCTTAAAATGTTTGGAAGCGAAGCTTCCCAGACATTTTGCATTTTGCATTTTGTATTTTGCATTTTCAATATAGTTCTTCCGGTGAATTTAATAAATATGTTGCTCCGGATTCGGTTAATTCTTCCGCTGTGCCAAAGCCGTAGACTGCACCTGCACTTTCAAGCCCGACGGCTTTTGCACCGTCTATATCATAGCAACGGTCGCCCACCATGATAACTTCATTTTTATCAGGATTACCGAAGAAATCCAGGCAGGCGTTTATTAAATCTTTTTTGCTTGAATGGTTATTCTTGAAATCCTCTGCGGAAACAAAATCGTAGTATTTGTAAATATCGTGATATTTGGAAATTTCTTCCACAAAATAAAGTGGCTTTGAAGATGCGACGGCAATTTTTTTGCCGTCCTTTTTTAATCTTTCAAGCATTTCTTTGATGCCATCATATATTTTTGATTCCTCTGCCGCCTTTTCTCTGTATCTTTCGCGGTATTTGTCAATAAGCCATTGTGCATCATCATCGGAAACATTATAGATTTTCTTGTAGCTTTCAAAAAGGGGAGGTCCAACAAAATAATGAAGCTTTTCTATATCTGTTTCTTTGATTCCGTAGCAATCGAGAGAATAAATAATTGAATTGAAAATGCCCTCAGTTGTGTCACAGAGAGTGCCGTCAAAATCGAATAAATAGTAGTTGTAATTTTTCATTTTTATCACCAAGGTTTATATTAGCATATAAAAGTGCAAAATGCAAAGTGCTAAGTGCAAAATGAAGGGGAAGCTTCGCTTCCGAACATTATATTAACTATTCTTACAACAACTTTTTCAATTGATTTGTTTTTTTATGAAACAACAAAAAATTCAGGACAATAATTGTCCGGAAGCTTTTACTTTATTTGAATAGCGTCGCAGACCCGACATTTAGCACTTAGCACTAAGCACTAAGCATTTTATAAAATTTTACTATTGAAACATTTTTTATGTTATAGTAAAATAAAGCATATTATTTTTATTTTCAATCAAAGTGAAAAGAGATGGTTTTGTGGCTATTAGTAAAAGCCGGATTGATGCAATTCTTGAGAAATACAAAAATCCCGAAGAAAGTCTTATTGCCGTTTTGCAGGATGTTCAGGGAATTGATGGGTATATTTCCAAGGAAAGCGTTGAATACATAACAGAAAAAAGCGGAATTTCCTCTGCCCGTATTATGGGCGTTGCATCATTTTATGCAGGCTTCCGCCTTAAGCCCGTCGGAAAATACAGAATAATGGTTTGTATGGGTACTGCTTGTCACGTTAATGGTGCAGAGCGTGTTGGTGACACAGTCAAGCGTGTGCTTGGGATTGAAGAGGGCGATGTGACTGATGACGGGCTTTTTTCCTGGGAAGAGGTTGCCTGCCTTGGTTGTTGCAGTATTGCACCTGCGATGATGATTAACGATACCGCCTACGGAAAGCTTACTCCTCAGATGGTAACTGATATTATCAACTCTATAAGGGAGGAGGAAAAGAAATGAAATTTCTTTTAGGCTACGGCTCTTGTGGTATTGCATCAGGGGCAAAGGATGTTCTTAAAGGGCTTGAGGCTGCTTTGGAGGGTACAGAATTTGTTGTACAAAAGGTTGGTTGCAACGGCCTTTGCTTTGCAGAGCCAATCGTTGAAGTTGTTTGCGATAACGGAGAGAGTGTTCTTTACGGACGCCTTACAGAAAAAAGTGCAATTGCTTTGGGTGAGTCTGCAAAAAATGGTTCTCTTATGGCAGAAAACAGACTTACAGAAGAGGAACTGAAATTCCTTAAGGGTCAGAAAAGAATCGTGCTTTCTTCCTGTGGTAAAATTGACCCTGAAAGCATTGATTCCTACATAGAAAATGGTGGCTATTCGGCTCTTAAAAAGGCTTTGGAGCTGGGCTCTGACGGTATAATTGAAGAAATAAAGAAATCAGGCTTACGCGGTCGTGGCGGTGCAGGCTTCCCCACCCATATCAAGTGGCAGTCTGCCAAAAATTCTGCAGGTGATGAAAAATACATTGTCTGCAATGCAGACGAGGGTGACCCGGGTGCATTTATGGACAGAGCTGTTCTTGAGGGCGACCCTCACAGAGTTCTTGAGGGTATGATGATTTCGGGTATTGCGGTTGGTGCAAAGATGGGTATTATCTATGTCCGTGCTGAATACCCGCTTGCAGTTAAACGTCTTAAAATCGCTATTGAGGAAATGCGTCAAAAAGGTATACTTGGCGATAATATTTTCGGTAGTGGTTTCAGCTTCGATTTCAGTATTATGATGGGTGCGGGTGCATTCGTTTGTGGTGAGGAAACCGCACTTCTTGCATCTTTGGGCGGTAACAGAGGTATGCCCATAACAAAACCTCCGTTCCCTGCACAAAAGGGTTTCAGAAAGAAACCCACCAACATAAACAATGTAGAAACCTTTGCAAATGTAAGCTGGATTATTGAAAACGGCGGGGATGCCTTTGCACAGATGGGTACAGAGGGCAGCAAGGGTACAAAGGTTTTTGCTCTTGCAGGTCGCGTTAAACGTGGCGGACTCGTGGAAGTGCCTATGGGTCTTACCATCAATGATATTGTTTTTGGTATCTGCGGTGGTATTAAGGAGGACAGAGAAATCAAGGCTGTGCAGATGGGCGGTCCGTCAGGTGGCTGTATTCCGAAAAATATGCTTGATACTCCAATCGATTACGAGAATATTGCAAAAACAGGTGCTATTATGGGCTCCGGCGGTATGATTGTTATGGACGAGAAAACCTGTATGGTTGATATGGCGAAATTCTTTATGGATTTCACAAGCAAGGAGAGCTGTGGTAAATGTGTGCCTTGCAGAATCGGTACTACCAGAATGCTTGAAATTTTGCAGAGAATTGTTAAGGGTGAGGGTCAGGAAAACGATATTGACACCCTTGTTGAGCTTGGTGAAGCGATTAAAACAGGTGCACTTTGCGGTCTTGGTAATTCTGCACCGAATCCCGTTTTAACTACCATTAAATATTTCCGTAACGAGTATGAGGCTCATATTAACGAGAAAAAATGCCCTGCAAAAAAATGCTCGGATTTGATTAGATATAATATTATTGAAAACAAGTGTAAAGGTTGTTCCCTTTGCAGTAAAAAATGTCCCGTAAATGCTATAAGCGGAGTTGTTAAATCACCCTATAAAATTGATGATTCTGTTTGTGTGCGTTGCGGTCAGTGTATCGAAGGCTGTAAATTTGATGCAATTGAAATTCTTTCAGGGGAGGTGGCAGAATGAGTCAGGTTAAAATTTTTATAAATGGTAAGGAATATTCTGCCGAAACAGAAAAAACTCTCCTTGATAATATTTTAGAAAACGGAATATATCTTCCTCACCTTTGCCACAACAAAGAGCTTGAAAGCTATGGCGGTTGCGGTCTTTGTCTTGTTGAGGTTGAGGGTATAAGAAAGCCTTTGAGGGCTTGCTCTACTGTTGTTACAGAGGGTATGAGGGTTACAACAAGCACACCTGAGCTTGAAAAAAGCAGAAAAATGACTCTTTCTGTTATTATGAGCGACCACGCAGGTGACTGCAAAGCACCTTGCTATATGGCTTGTCCCACCCATCAGGATATTCAGGCTTACGTTGGGCTTATTGCAAACGGTGAAGAGAAAAAGGCTCTTGAAATTATAAAACAGGATAACCCGTTACCTGCATCAATCGGCAGAGTTTGTCCCCATCC
>JAZNHK010000012.1:0-2238 GCA_045576915.1 Acutalibacteraceae bacterium | reverse complement strand
AGCTAAACTCTGTCGCGATGCAGGTGTTGACGGTGTTGAAGTTCACGCTGTTCACGAAGGTTACCTTCTTGACCAGTTTGCTATTGAATACTTCAACAAACGTACTGATGAATATGGTGGCAGTTTCGAAAATAGATATCGTTTTGCAGTTGATGTTGTTAAAGCTATCAAAGCTGCTTGTGGTGAAGATTTCCCTGTTTCTCTTCGTTACTCAGTTGAGTCAAAAATGAAAGACTTCTGCTACGGTGCAATGCCCGGTGAAGAATATACAGAAGTTGGTCGTGCAATGCCCGAATCCGAAAAGGCTGCAAAATACCTTCAGGATGCAGGTTACGATATGCTTAATGCTGATAATGGTACATATGACTCATGGTACTGGGCACATCCTCCCATGTATATGCCTCAGAACTGTAACCTTGATGATGTTGCACACATCAAGAAATTCGTTGATATTCCCGTTGTTTGTGCAGGTAGAATGGAACCCGATGTAGGTGCTCAGGCTGTTGCAGACGGCAAAATCGATGGTGTTGGTGTTGCTCGTCAGTTCCTTGTTGACCCCGAATGGATTACAAAGCTTATTGAAGATAGAATAGAGGATATTAAACCCTGTATCTGCTGTCACGCAGCTTGCTTTAACTTCTCTTCTTCAAAGGGTCACGCTAATACTCAGGACCTTTTCGATACAATGGGTCTTTCTCGTTGTGCTCTTAACCCCAGAACAATGCAGTCCAAGAAATACAAAATCGAACCCGCTAAGAAGAGTAAGAAAATTGCTATCATCGGTGGCGGTATCGGCGGTATGGAAGCTGCTATCGTTTGTGCAAAACGCGGTCACAAGGTTGACCTTTATGAGAAAACAGATAAGCTCGGCGGTGTATTTATCGCAGCAGCTACTCCTTCTTACAAAGAAAAAGACCGTGACCTTATCGCTTGGTACAACCGCGAAGTTAAGAAATATGATGCAATTACAATTCATATGAATACAGAAGTTAAAGATGTTGCTTCCCTTGGTGCAGACGAGGTTATCGTTGCAACAGGTGCAGTTGCTAACAAAATTCCTGTTAAGGGTGCAGATAAAGCAATCGAAGCAATTGATTACCTTCTTGGTAATAAAGAAGTTGGTCAGAACGTTACTGTTATCGGTGGCGGTCTCACAGGTTGTGAAATTGCTTACGAGCTTTACCTTCAGGGCAAGAATCCTACAATTGTTGAAATGCAGGATGACCTTGTTACAACTCCCGGTATTGCTCTTGCAAACACAAGCTTCCTTCGTGACTTCTTCAAAACAAACAAAGTTCCCGTATATCTTGAAACCAAAACAACTGAAATCACAGATAGCAGCGTAACTGTTATGACAAAGGACGGCAAAACAGAAACAATTCCCGCAGATAGCGTTGTTCTTTCTGTTGGTTACAAACCCGCTCCCGTTGTTGAAAAATCAAAACATGTTCACGTTATCGGTGATGCATTCAAAGTTGGTTCTCTTCGTACTGTTATTTGGCAGGCTTGGGACGTTGCAATGAAATTATAATAAAAATGTCCGCCTGAGTTTACACTTGGGCGGATTTTTTTGCGAGGTGTATATTATGTTTGATTCTTTTGGTAAAATATTTGATGATATAAAAAAGGTTATTGATTCAAATAAAGATAAATCACCTGAAGAGATGGATAAATTATTTTTTGATGAAGACGGTAAACCTAATGAGGAGCTTTTTGGTAATGTTTTCAGTGAATTGCAAAAAGAACTTTCTGTGTTAAAGGATAATTATGTTCCAACCGATTTCAGCGATTTAACAAGTTTTTCAGACGATGAGCTTTTTGATGTTCTTCCTGAGCTTCTATTTGATGACGGTGATTTGAATGAAGTGAAAAAAATCGCACACATAGCTTATGAGTTTGATATGGAATTTGGTAATGGTGGCGTATCTCAGTATTTTGCAAATACCAGAGGTGAGCATATTCCGGAGCTTGTTAATGCTCTTGAAACTGTGGGTGCAACAAAATATGCTAAAGCTTGCGATGATTTTATAAAAAAATATAATATAAAAACCGAAGATTTTGATGACAGTATCAAAAATTACTTTAAGGTTGCAGAAAGTATGTACCCTTATGATGAGCTTGAGAATACTATCGATGAATTTTATATGACTGACCTATTACAGGATTATATAATTAAATATGTTAGAGAAAATGCAAATCAGATTATGTAGGGTTTAATTTATGAGAATTTATTTTGAA
>JAZNHK010000011.1:0-13454 GCA_045576915.1 Acutalibacteraceae bacterium | reverse complement strand
AAAAATTTACAAGTGTATTTTGCATTTTTATTTGCTATATTGTCTAATTTACAGTTAATTAAAAGTTATTTTACATTAAAAAGCGTTTTCCTTTTTCTTTTTGGTTGCATAAAAAGCCTTTTTGTGTTATCATAATGTGAAAATTTTAATATGGAACGGGATTTTATGAGTAAATTAAAATCTAAAAAGTTAATATTTGTACCCATATCCGTAATTTTGATTTTGGGTGTACTTTGTGCGGTGTTCGTACCACGTTTTTTTGAAAAGGAAACAAAAATAGTTAATTATGTGCAAGGAAAACATTCAAGTGTTTCCTTTGACAGTAGCTTCAGACCTTTTGTAAAAACAACTAACAGCACATTATATGTCAATGAAAAAACAAGTGCAGTAGCAATTACAGATGGTGATGGTAAAGTGGTTTTCAACTCCCATTCTGAATCAGCAGCCAAAAGTAAACTTGCATCTGTGATTTCTGTAACTTTCAGAGATAGTCAGGGTAATGCTTATATTAAAAGCAGTACAGATAATAGCGTTGAATACGGTGGCTTTAAAATTGAAGATAAAAAGAACAATGCTGTAACACTTTCCTTTGATTTTATGGAAGATAAATCAGGGCAGGTAGAAGAAACTATTGCTGTTAAATTTTATGAAGAAAATGGTGGCATAAAGGCTGAAATAGATACAGATAAAGCAACATTGAAAGATGGCTATTGCATTGAAAAAATCAGCATTTTACCCGGATTGTTTTCTGAAAATAACCCCCAAAATCAATGTTTTTATACTGTTCCTGACGGATGCGGAGCTCAAATTGATTTAACTGCACAAGCATCCGATGGCTATTCAGCTGCTCTTGATGTTTATGGTAGCGATATTACATTTGGTGAATATTCACAAGGTGCGATTTTGCCGTGCTTTGCAATGACACGAAACAAAACTATGCTTACAACTGTAATTGAAGATGGTGACGCACTTTCTTCAATATATGTAAAGCATAACAAAAAAATCGGTGGTAATTTGTATAATACATTTACCGTTACTCCATTCAGTAAAGTGAATGGCAGATTGATTAAAGGTGAGTCATATAAAGGTGTTATTTCCCAGATGTATTATTTGTCTGATTCCGGTAAAGCAGATTATAATACTGTTTCGGCTATAGTCAGAGATAGCTTGACCGACAAGGGTTACCTTCCATCAAAAATAAGCGAAACTTTTGTGGATTATCCATTTTTTGTTACTGCAATAGGTAGTGGGAACGGCAAAAATAACGATACCTTCACCACCTTCGAAAATGCTTCTGAAATGATTGCACTTTTAAAGTCAAAAGGTGTAAGAAGTATCGCATTACGCTTTGCCGGTGGTGGCAAAAAAGGTCTTAACTCAGGTGCCAAAAATGATTGCTCACTAAGTAATGTCTTAGGTGGAGAAAAGGAATATAACAAGCTTTGTGCTGTAGCAGGTGAAAAGAATAGCACAGTATGGTATGATGTGAATCTGGCACTGACACCCTCTACAAATGCAAACAATAAAACTGATATTTATAAAAGCTTTAGAGAATACCTCTCAAAAGCAACAGTCAAATCAGATGTTGCTACATATAATAGTGTGTACTCCAACATATCAGAAGCATATAAAATGGCAGAAAAATTAGAGTCAGGTAATGTTTGCATCAACGATTTATCATTCTTGCTTTATTCGGATGTTTTCGGTAAGATTGACAGACAGTCTGCTCTGGAAAGTCTTAAAGAAAAGGTTCAGTCTTTAAGCGTTAGTGATGGTGTTATGCTGGCAAAACCCGCAGTTTACCTTATGAATCAGGCTGATGCGATTTTCAATGTAACTCAGACAGCTACACTTTCTGAATATGAGGGTGTTAAGGAAGTGCCTCTTTTACAGATGGTCCTTCACGGTAGTGTTATTTATGGTTCTGAGCCTGTAAATCTTTTTGAAGATAACACAGATGCCGTATTGAAGGCGATTGAATATGGTGCCTCACCATCGTTTGTCTTTACCTATGATAATTGTGCGGTTCTTGATTATGGCGTTTATGCAACGCAAACTGCAAAATTCTATTCCTCAGTAAAGAGAATGTTGCCTCTTATGGATATGAAAATAACATCTCATGAGCAAGTGCTTTCAGGTGTTTATAAAGTTACGTATGATTATAGCAAAGTTGTTTATATCAACTATAATCCGTCTGTTGTTGAGGTTAATGGTATCCTTGTTTCTGCAAAAGATTTTGTTGTAATTTAAAATTTTAAAAGACTTTCGTGCAAACGGAAGTCTTTTTTTCTTGCTTTTTAAAGAAATGGTTAACTTTTTAACAAAATGTGTTGCAATTTGTGGGTTTTGTGTTAAAATGAATCTGTATAAATTAGTAACTTTAGAAAGGATGTATCTAATGGACTACAAAATGGAATTAACTGCTGAACAGGCCGCAATACTTAACGGTGAAAAGGGAGAAACAATGGCAAAGGTTATGAAAACCCTTGTTATGTATGGTGAAGCTTTCGGTGCAACAAAAATGGTGCCCGTAACAAGCGAAAAAGGTCACCTTGTTACTAGCTTCGGTCTTAAGGTTATGAGCCCTGTTTATGACCTTATGGATCAGCTTATTGAAGCAGGTATCAAATCAACCCAGAAATTCTCTGTTGACCCAAAACCTGTTGACCCCAAGGTTCCTTCAAACTTCGCTAAAAATCTTGTTTTCAACAAGTTTATGTACACAAAGCAGGATAGCTATGATGAACAGCTCAGAAAGCTTGGTCTTATAAGCGATGATGCTTATACTTGCACTTGCTATATGGATCAGGTTGGTAACGTACCCAAAAAAGGTGAGATTCTTTCTTGGGCAGAATCCAGCGCAGTTGTTTATGCAAACTCTGTTCTTGGTGCTCGTTGCAACCGTAACTCCGGTATTATTGAACTTTTCGGTTCTATCGTTGGTTGCGTACCTTATTTCGGCCTTGTTACTGATGAGGGCAGAAAAGCAACATGGATTGTTGAAGTTAAATGTAAAAAGAAACCTGAAGCTCAGATTCTTGGTTCTGCAATCGGTATGAAGGTTATGGAAGATGTTCCTTATGTTAAGGGTCTTACAGATTGGATCGGTACAGAGCTTGACGATGCTGCAAAGGCATACCTTAAAGACTTCGGTGCTGCTACAGCTTCTAACGGTGCTGTTGGTCTTTATCACATTGAAGGTCTTACTCCTGAAGCAGTTGAAATGGGCGATAGCCTTATTGCAGAAAATGCACAGGTTTATGTTATTGACGATGCTGAACTCGAGAGAGTTTATAAGTCATATCCCGTTATCTGGAAGAAGAAAGATAAAGCTCCTCAGCTTTGCTTTATCGGTTGTCCTCACCTTTCACTTCAGCAGCTCAAAGAGTGGACAGATAATGTTTGCGAAGGTCTTAAAAAGAGCGGTAGAAAGAAAGTTACAATCCCAACAGTATTTACTGCTGCTCCCGCAGTTTGTGATGAGTTCAACAAAACTGAATATGCAGCTAAACTTGCTGCAACAGGTGTAACTCTCAGCTACATTTGTCCTCTTATGTATATGAATAACCCTCTTGCAAAGATGGGCAGAGTTATTACCAACTCAAACAAACTCCGTACTTACACAACATCTCGTTACTACACAAGTGAAGAGATTCTTGACATAATTACAAAGGGGGCAAAATAAGATGAAAACATTTAAAGGTCGTCCCGTTGTACCGGGCACAGCAGAGGCAGTAGCTCTCGTTTCACACGGTGGTTTTAATACACTCGCTTCATTCCAGAATGCTCTCCAGTTTGACAAGGAAGAGGATAAAACAGCAAAATGTGGTGATCAGAACAACCCTGATATCTACAAACAGCCTATGGGCGGTTCTGCTCTTTGCCTTCCTCAGACTATTGGTTCTACAACCGGTGGTATGGTTCTTTATTGTGCAAAGGTTCTTGGCAAATGTCCCGCATGTATGCTTTTCTCTGAGCATATCGACTCTCTTGCAGCTGCAGGTGCAATTCTCGGTGCTGTATGGACTGATACTCCCATGCCCACAATCGACTGTTTAGGTGAAGAATTCCTTAATACAGTTAAAACAGGGGATAGAATTAAAGTTTACGAAGACGGTACAGTAGAAATTCTTTAATAAATTTGCGGATTTACGGTTTTGCTCACTCTCGCAGTACCTTTGTACAGCTTCGGTTCGCAAAATCCGTAACTCCATCAAATTTCTTTAAAGAATTTATAACTAAAGAATAAATTTGCGGGTTTACGGTTTTGCTCACTCTCGCAGTGCCTTTGCACAGCTTCGGTTCGCAAAATCCGTAACTCCATCAATTTTCTTTAAAGAATTTATAATTAAAGAATAAATTTGCGGATTTACGGTTTTGTTCAACTCGCAGTACCTTTGTACAGCTTCGGTTTGCAAAATCTGTAGCTCATAAATATTAAGAATATTAAAAAAGCAGTTATGACATTTTCTTGTGTCATAACTGCTTTTGTTTATTTTGTGGTTGTTTCGCTAGTAACTTCGGTGGTCTCTTTATGAATGTTTCCGTCGTGTCCTCCATTGCAGGTAACCGTGATGTCAGGAATGCCGCTTTCTTCATTTGCTTTAACTTTTATTGTATAAGTACCGCCAGCAGCACAGTACGGAACATCGCCATCAAGAACATCGTCTGCTAAAAGGCTAGTATCAGCTCTTGCTTTAAAAGGATTTCCGTTTGCATCAGCAACAACACCTTTGCCTGTTTCCTGAGAACAAATAACTGTAAAGGTATAATCCATATTAAACGGATATCCTATGCACCATTCTCTGACTCTGGTTGTAGTTGTTCGTTGGAGAACACAACAAGCTTTTATTCTGTTTTGTTTTGCAAAGCCTCTATAAGTCGGTATGCCTATAGCCAGAATTGTACCAAGAATCAACACAACTACCATTAATTCAACCAAGGTGAAACCAACTTTAGTTTTCATAAATTTTTTCATGTTTTACCTCTCCTTGAAACACAAGAATAAACTAGGAATAAAACGAAACTTTTACGTAACTAATTTATCATATTCAAGACCAAATGTAAATATGTTTTGTTTTTCTATTAGAAAAAATGTGTGATTTCACAATTGTGGTTTTGTTTTATTGGTTAAATTTTACAAACAAAAAGTACGATAACCATGGCAGTTACCGTACTTTGAATTAAAATGTTTATATTTATCAGATAATACCCTGAGCCATCATAGCATCTGCAACTTTGATGAAACCAGCGATGTTTGCACCTGCAACAAGGTCATAACCGAGACCATAAGTTTCTGCTGCGTCTGCAGAGTTGTCATGAATCTCTTTCATAATCTGCTGAAGTTTTGCATCAACCTCTTCTGCAGTCCAGTTGTATCTCATAGAGTTCTGACCCATTTCAAGAGCAGAAACTGCAACGCCACCGGCGTTAACTGCTTTTGAAGGAGCAACAACCTTAACATTTTCTTTAAGGTATTCAAGAGCATCATTAGTTGTGGGCATATTAGCAACTTCGATGTAATACTGAACGCCATTTGCAACGAGCTTTTTAGCTTCGTCCATATTGATTTCGTTCTGTGTTGCACAAGGCATAGCAACGTCAACTTTTACACCCCAGGGTTTCTGACCGGGGAAGAAATCTGCACCGAATTTATCAGCATAATCCTGAACTTTATCACGGCCTGATGCACGCATTTCAAGAAGATACTCGATTTTTTCATCAGTGCTGATACCATCTTTATCGTAAACATAACCGTCAGGACCAGAAATTGTAAGAACCTTACCACCAAGCTCGGTGATTTTCTTTGCAGCACCCCAAGCAACGTTACCAAAGCCGGAAAGAGCAAAGGTTTTACCTTTGATATCTTCGCCAAAGTGTTTGAATACTTCAACTGCATAATATGTAGCACCATAACCGGTTGCTTCAGGACGAACAAGAGAGCCACCGTAGGAGAGACCTTTACCTGTAAGAACACCGTTTTTGAAAGCACCTTTGATTCTTCTGTACTGACCGTAAAGGTAACCGATTTCTCTTCCGCCAACACCGATATCACCAGCGGGAACGTCAACGTCGGGACCAATGTGTCTGTAAAGCTCAGTCATAAAGCTCTGGCAGAAACGAAGGATTTCCATATCACTCTTACCACGGGGGTCAAAGTCAGAACCACCTTTACCGCCACCGATGGGAAGACCTGTAAGGCTGTTTTTGAAAGTCTGCTCAAAAGCAAGGAATTTCATAATACCGGAGTAAACTGAGGGATGGAAACGAAGACCGCCTTTGTAAGGTCCGATAGCACCATTGAACTGTACACGGTAACCTGTATTAACGTGAACCTTACCTGCATCGTCTGTCCAGGTAACTCTGAAAGTAATCTGTCTTTCAGGTTCTACAATTCTCTCAAGAAGAGAATATTTTTCGTATTCGGGATGCTGGTCAATAACAGGAGCAAGAGAAGTGAGAACTTCAGTAACAGTCTGAACGAACTCGGGTTCATTTGCGTGTTTTTTAGCAACATCATCAATAACATTCTGGATGTAACTCATATAGATTCTCCTTCAAGTTCTTATAGAACTTATAAATATACAAATTTTTATGCAGTTATTTTATACCACTAAATTCCAAATTGCAATAAATTTCGGTTAGTTTTTTGAATATTGTAACATTAAATAAAAATGCGGGGTATAAACACTCGTTTTTTTTGCATTTAGTATTCTTTTTTCTACAATTTTTATCAAAAAAAGCCAAAAATAATGGTGAAAAAAGTGAATTTTCATTCACTTTTTGGTGCAAAATAACAAAAATATACTTCAAAAAGGCTCTTCTACAGCTTTTAGTATTTCTATCTTTTTATTATGATATGAAATAAAAGAGTAATATGTGCCAGTTTTCTTTCTGACTAAAAACTTGACATTATCAGTGTAAAATATTAAAATAATAAAGATTGTTTATAAAAAATTGAAAGGAATCATTTTATTATGATTAAACCCGAAAACAGAAACTGTTTTGAGTTTTTCAGAGATTGCACCAAGGATTTTGGTGTTTATGATGTTTCGGAGAGCTTTGGTAATCTTATAAGCCGCAAAAAGTTTATGAGAGATATTGAAGCAATAGCAGGTTTCCTTCATAGCAAAAATATTAAAAGGGGAGATGTTATTACAATATTTCTTCCCAACACCGTTCAGAGCTTTGCAGCGTTTTATGCAGCAAACCGTATCGGAGTAATTGCAAATATTGTTCATCCATTAACACCGCCCGATGTTCTTGAGGAAATTTTAAAAACCTCACATTCAAAAGCGATTTTCATTCTTGATGTTTTAATGGAAAAATATGTGGGTATGCTCAGGAAGAGGAATAAGCTTGTTATTGTGTGTTCTCCTGCTGATTATGCTTCTACAATTATGCGTCCGGCACTTAAGGTGTATTCAAAAATAAAGGGGAAAGAAATCCCTTCTTCCAACACTGCATCTTATCACACGATTTGCCATTTGAACAAGGTTGCACCAAAGGTTGGTAATAATGGTGAAGAGATTGCTGTGTATCTTCATGGTGGCGGAACAACCGGTAAAAGCAAAACAATTCAGTTAACTTCAAGGAATCTTAATGAATTGGCATACAAATTAAGCTTTTTTGATGCTCCTCACGCACCAGGTGCAGAGTGCTCACTTGCTGTATTACCACTTTTCCATGCGTTTGGTTTAGGTGTTGTTATGCACTTCAGTATGTGTGCCGGCTTTACCTGTATTCCTATGATGAACTTCTCTGCTGATAAAGCAAACAAGCTTATAAAAAAACATAATATCACCTATATTGTTGGCGTTCCCAATATGTTCAAGAAAATGTATGAGGCAAATAATTTTGATGGTCCTCATCTTTCAAAGCTTCGTCTTTTATGGGCGGGTGGTGATATTATAAGTGATACCTTCCTTAATTCCTTTAACTCAAAGCTGGAGAAATATAATGCTAAAGGTAAGCTTTACAGAGGTTATGGCCTTACAGAGGTCAGCTCAGTATGTACAGCAAATATCAAGGGTGCATATAAAGAGAATTCAATCGGCAAACCCCTTGACGGTATGACTGTTGAAATCTGGAACGATAAATGTAAAAAGCTTCCACCTAATACAATTGGTGAAATTGTTGTTTCCGGTTCAACGGTTATGGCAGGTTATCTTGGCAGTGAAGAAAGCGGAGTTTATACAGATAAAAAAGGTAATCGTTGGATTCTTACAGGCGACCTTGGTTATGTGGATGAAGATGGCTTTGTTTTCTTTACAGGCAGAAAGAAACGTATGATTATCATTTCGGGCTATAATGTTTATCCAAATGATATTGAACAGGAAGTTTTAAAGCTAGACTATATCAACGAGGCTTGTGCTGTTCAGGGCTATATAGATTCAAAGCCTGTTATAAAGCTGTTTGTATCTCTTTATCAACCAACCGATAATCCTGATGAGGTTTGCAAGCTTATCAAAGAATATTGCGACAGTAAGCTCGAGCGATTCTCAAGACCAAGCTCTGTTACAATACTTGATGCACTTCCCAAAACCCGTATGGCAAAAATCGATTTTATGAAGCTTACAGATATGCCACCTGCACCTCAGGCAACTAAAAAGGAAATCCGCGAAGAGCGTAAAGCAAAGCGTGAGATTGAAAAAGCCGCAGAAAAAGCGGGTAGAGAAGCTGAAAAAATAGAAAAAGAGGAACGTGAAGCAGCAGAAAAAGCAAGGACTTCAACGGAGGTAAATAATGAACGAGCAGAATAAAAACAGCCTGTCATACAAAATACAGAAAAATCCATTTCTGTTGGGCTTATTTGTTATAGTTATTGCTATTGCTCTGGTTGCAATTTTTAGCCTTTCATCTGCAATCAGCAAAAAGGCTAAAGAGCTTGAAACAACTACAGAAAAAACAACTGTAGAAACAACTGTGGCACCGGTTGTAGAGAATATTGATGTTGTTGAACTTAAGGGTATGAAAAAACGAGTTGACACCATTGATAATGTTACGGCTGATTATGATAAGAAAAGTGCAAAAATCATAGTTGAATTCAAGGATAAACAAGCACTTCTTGAAGCGCATTATGCAAGCAATGATTTCACTATTGACATTGTACCGGTTTTCTATTTCTATATAAATAATGGTACACAGGTTGCTTGTCCGGGTGAATTCAAATTCCTTTCAGATGGTGTTAGTGCACAATACACAATTTATGAAATAGGCGATATTGCTAATGCTGCGGCACTCACAGATGAACTCACAATCGGTTACAAGAATATTTTTGAAAATCTTAAATTTAACCTCTATCTTGAGCACCAGTCAAAGGATGGAGTAGGCAGAACAATTTTAGGTACTTATCCTAAAACTGTTGAGGAATTCAAGACGGAATATCCTGTAACTGAACCGATGGCTTCAAATCTTAATGAAGGTGTAGAAAAGGTTAAGGTAACCTCAGCGGATGAATTTATTTGGGTGGATATCTATTTTGCAGATGAGGAAAACTACAATAAATTAAATCATAATTTTGAAAATAATTTCCTCTGCTTCGGTTTTGAAAAGGGTGGAAAGAAATTTGATTTTAAGTTTATTTCAACTGAGTATGATGATTTATGCATGATCCGATGCAAACTCGATGCTTATGCATTAACTGAAATTGCAAACGAAATTAACGATAAATCTATAACAATTCCAGTTCTTTTTAAAGACTATCAAATAAATGTGTGGTCTTCTGATTACGATACAGAAGAGCAGCTTTTTACACTTAACTAAATAAAGCGAAAAGTGGCTGTAAAAAAACGAGTTTTTTTACAGCCACTCTTTTCTTCTCTTTTTTTATTTGTTCAACAGATAAACGCTGAAGTTGAGAACAGCAGCGAATGTAACCCAGATGAGATAAGGTATCAAAAAATAAGCAGCACGGGTTTTTATTATTTTAAATTCAAGAATAGTTGCAATTATAAGAAGCCAAAGAGCGATAATCCAGATAAATGCAAATAAATAATTCTCTGCAGAAAAGAAAATAAAACTCCACACAAAGTTGAAAAATAGTTGAATGTAATAAATTGTCAATGCCCTGCTTTTTCGAGGACTTTCCGTGTTTTCAATAATATAAGCCGAAAATCCCATTAAGATGTAAAGAATAGTCCATACAACAGGGAAGAGCCAACCGGGTGGCGTAAAGAAGGGCTTTTGTGCATTTGCCATAAATTCTTTAACATCCGAATTTGTAAGAAATCCTGCAAGACCACCTATAATCAACGGAATAGCAATATTTTTTATTAAGCTTTTTGTTCTGAGCGTCAATACCATACATACACCTCTTTTACTTGTAATAAAGTATATGTTTAAAAGAAAGAAAAATACCCTTTACCTTGATGAACAAGTAAAGGGTATCGATTTTTAATCTTCAATTTTAACGCCGGAGGTTTTTCTCTTTTCAGCAAGTTCTTTTTGGATCTGTGGCTTCATATCGTCAATTTTGTAGAAGAACATAGGAATTGCACAAAGAAGCATACTAACACCGGGAACAATGGAAACAAGAGAGAACATAGCAAAGTTCTGAGTTCTTGTAAGGTCAGTTGCTGCCATAACTGCAGTGGAGGAGAGCATCTGTGCAGGGTCAATATCAATGAACATATACATCAAAACGATACCGCAGGTTGCGAAAGCGTTGCCCAGCTTGTTAACAAAGCCCTGACAAGCTGCACCGAGAGCGTTGTCACGGAAGCCGGTTTTAAGCTCCATAAAGTCAAGACAGTCGCAAATCATAGCAATTGAAATAACATTGATAACACCAAGAGGGATACAGGAAATAATGATGAAGGGGATACAAGCATAAAGGTTATTTGTAAACCAACCGATAAGAGTTGTGAAAATACTTGCACCAAAACCTAAAAGGCAGGTGAAAATGACGATTTTGCTGTATTTGAATTTTTTCATAAGCGCGGGCATAAAGAGCATAGCACCAAACATACCAACAATTGCACATACCTGGAAAATTGTTTTGATTGAGGATACACTGGCATCAATAAGTGCAGTTCTTTCTGCAAGACTCATATCGGGAGTGAGCTCGGGTCCGATGTAGAAAGCGTATCTGGCAACGTGAAGAGCAGCAGCCTGAACCATATAACGACCGCTCGAAAGTACACCCATAGCAATAACGAGCATCAAGGGCTTGCAGGTGAAAATTGTTTTGATTGTAAGAGGTTGACCTGCTTCGCGTTTTTTAGGCGGAATAATAACTCTTTCCTTTACCTTGAAATATGTTCTGATATAAAGAATAGAACCGATAGCAACAGTTATAAGGGTAATAATAAGATACTTTTGCTTGTTGAAAGCGAGAGGGTCGGAGGTATCGAGGAATTTAGGAAGCAAAAGACCGCACACAAGGAAAAGAACCTCAGGAATAGCAGAACCAACACCGTTAACAGTTTTACCGATTGAAAGCACCTGGCTTCTTTCTTCTGCATTGGGAGTAAGAATATTGGGAAGTCCCCAGAAAGGAACATCTGCCATTGTATAAAGCATACCCCAACCAATATATACTATTGCAGAATAAACCATTAAATAGGTTTTAGGTAAATCAGGGCTTAAATACATAAGCACTGTGAAAATAGCAATAGGCATTGTGGCGTAGAGTATGTACGGTTTCATTTTACCGCGCTTGGTCTGACGCTTGTCAACGATGATACCCATAAGCGGGTCGTTGATAGCATCCCATACACGAGCTAAGAGCATTAAGAGCAAAACAAACATAAGGGGTAATTGAAGAATGTTTACATAATAGTCACTTATGTAACTTGACATCATAGCGTAAATCATACCCTGACCAGCGCCACCGATGGCAAATGCCCACAATTCTTTTTTGCTTAAGAATGTGTCTTGCATTTTTTCTTTAACTTTTTCTTTAGCCATTTTTAATTCCTCCGTAATTCTTCTGGAATTTATATAAAATTCAATTATTTGAATTTATATGCAAAAAATAAATTTGCCGCTTCTTCCGTATATTCGCCATTTTCTTTTTCAAGAATAAGTGGCGGATTTATTCTGAAGCCTGGTGCAGAGCCTTTCTTGCCTTCAACCAAAACAAGGCTTGGTTCTTTGCCGATTCGTTGAATAACTTCCCGCATAGATTTTGGCTCAATTTTAAATTTCCGCATAGCTGAAAATATATCGGGTAACCTCTCAGGTCGTTGGCATATGCAGAATCTGCCGCCAAATTTAAGAAGAAGTGCCGCAGCCTTTGTTGCATCTTCAAGGGTGCAGGTGAATTCATGACGAGCGTTTTTATAATCCTCACCCTCGTTTACAATACCTGTTCCCAGCTTTTTATATGGTGGGTTGATGCTCACCAAATCATAATATTCATTGGGCAAAATACCCTTAAGCTTTCTTAAATCACAATGAATAATATTAACATTATCTGTTAAATTATTTTCCTCAAGGGTTTTGTTGAAAAGCTTTACAGCACTTTCCGAAAGCTCTACACCCGTAACCTCTTTAGGTTGGAAATCTCTTAACCAAAGCATTGGTATAATGCCGTTTCCCGTTCCTAAATCGCAACATTTATCTTTATGACGAGGTGCACAGAATGAAGCTAAAACAATAGCATCTGAGGTGAAAATATGAGCATCGCTGACATATATTTTCATATCTTTGGAAAGCACTTCAGTACGTTCTTCTCTCGATGCCAAAAAATCACCTCTTATGTTAAAAATGGTGCATAAACACACAAATTTATTTTAACATAAGAAGTGTTGTTTTACAATGAAGAAAATCATCTGATTAGTGGTTTTGGTGGATTGCACAAATATAAATAAATCCTTTTGTGTACTTGTTCCTTTTTCGATTGCTTGTTGGTTAGCGAAACTTAATTCCGCATTTCGAACTCCGCATTCCGCATTTACTTACTCTTCCATTTGTTTTCCAAGAAATGCTGCCGCAACCTGAGCAAGCTTGATTTCTGTATCAGAAGGGTAATCAGCATTTTCTGTTTCAAGGAATATAACTGCTCCGCTTATATCACCGGATGCAATAATAGGGAATGCCAATGCGGCAGTAAGCTCCATATTATCAATAGGGTAGAAGGTTGGCATACCTTTTTGCCTGATATAATTTTCACGGTTTTCCATCAATTCTTCCATTTCATGGGAAATGTGGCGTTCAAGTACATCCTTTTTGGTGATTCCCGAGGCGGAAACCACATGGTCACGGTCGGTAATAAGAACGGGCATCCCCGATGTTCTGCTGAGCACCTCGGAATATTGCCCCGAAAACTGCGAAATCTCACCCATAGGGGAGTACTATTTAAAAATAACTTCACCATCACTTGCGGTAAATATTTCCAATGGGTCACCCTCACGAATCCTCAAAGTCCTTCTAATCTCTTTAGGAATAACAACCCTTCCCAAATCATCGATTCTTCTCACAATCCCTGTTGCTTTCATATATATCATTCT
>JAZNHK010000010.1:0-7913 GCA_045576915.1 Acutalibacteraceae bacterium | reverse complement strand
GGCATTTGGCTTTGTTGTAACAACAACTGAAGGCACTGAAAGAATCGCAAAGCTTGCTTATGAATATGCAAGAAACAACAAGAAAGAAAGAGTTTCTATTATCACTAAAGCAAACATCATCAAAACAACTGATGGTAAATTCCTTAACCTTTGCAAAGAAATTGCTAAAGATTATCCCGAAATCATTACAGATGAATGGTATGTTGATATAACAACAGCTAAACTCGTTGACAAAAAACGCAGAACAGATTTCAAGGTTTTTGTTCTTCCTAATCTTTATGGAGATATCATCACTGATGAAGCCGCTGAATTCCAGGGTGGCGTTGGTACTGCAGGTAGTGCAAATATTGGTAAACAATATGCTATGTTTGAAGCTATCCACGGTTCTGCTCCCCGTATGGTAAAAGAAGGTCGCGGACAGTATGCAGACCCCTGTTCAATGCTTCGTGCATCTGTTCTTCTTCTTTCTCACATCGGTAAACAAGAAGAAGCTGACAAGCTTGAAAAAGCATTGGATATATGTATGATTACCGAAAAGAAAATGACAATCACAGGTCGTGATACCGGTTGCACCTGCGAGGAATTCGGTAACTATGTTATGGATACATTAAAAACTCTTTAAAGGACGTTAATTATGAAGGAAAATAATCATCAAGTTTCAATTCCGGTTATCAAACGTCTCCCCCGTTATCACAGATACCTTGAGGAATTGAAAAACTTAGGCATTATAAGAATTTCTTCAAAAGAGCTTTCTACAAGAATGGGGCTTACTGCTTCCCAGATTCGCCAGGACCTTAACTGTTTTGGTGGCTTTGGTCAACAAGGCTATGGTTATAACATTGAGCAGTTATATAACGAAATCGGTGCAATTCTTGGACTCAACAACAAAACCAAAGCAATTATGATAGGTGCAGGTAATCTTGGACACGCAATTGCTACGCACATTCATTTTGAAAATCGTGGATTTGATTTAGTTGGTATATTTGACAATAGTCCTAATGTTATCGGTACTAAAGTCGGCGGTAAGATTGTTATGAGCTCAGAAGACCTTGAAGAATTTTGCTTGAAAGAAAAACCGGCTGTTGCAATTCTTTGTATTCCTGCAGAATATGCAGCGGAAAATGCTGACAAGCTTGTTTCATTAGGCATTAAAGGCTTTTGGAACTTTACCCAATATGACCTTGTTCATCGATATGAAAATATTGCAGTTGAAAACGTTCATTTAGGTGATTCTCTTATGACCTTATGTTATCAGGTTCAGGAGCTTACCCCATCTTGCGAGGAATAACTATGAAGAAAATAATGGACATTGATATTGCTGATATCATCCCTTTTTCTAAAGGCATTATCGTAGCAAGAAAGGATACATTAAAAAGCGGTAAAACTAAGATTTCATTCTTCACTTATGATGTTAAGCTTGAAAGACCAACCGCAAGTACACGTGGTGCCTATCTGCTTAATAAATTCGGCGAGAAATATGAGGCAATTTCAGAGCAGTTAAGTGATTTTATTTACTGTGATGCAGCAATACTCCCGAACAAACACGTTGCTGTTGCCTACACAAGTGGCGAAATTGGTCTTTTTAATGACAAAGGTGAGCTTTATTGGACGGGCGATTTGCAATACAAGGATTGCCCTATAAGCGGAGTAGTTCCTGAAGGTAAGTATATCTGGTGCGTTGTTCCTGAAAACAATTGTATAATCAGATACTCTCCCACTACCGAAAAAATTGTTTTAAGAATCGGCGGAGATTCTTCAACAGCCTTTTTAAATCCCGTTTCACTTAACGTTTATGAAAATAAATTATATATTTGCAATTATCAATCATGCAAAATAAGAACAGTAAATTTAAAGGATTTTTCGGTTGCAGATTATAAGAGCTTTGATGAACCGGTTTACAGATACATTAAAACAAATGATAGAGAAATTGTTGAGTTGGAATCCGGTGTATATATGTTATAATTACCAAATTTTTATTCGACAATTTTCGCTTTTCGACACTTTACAAATGACCTTGTTAGTATTAAAATTGAGTTAAATAAACTTTTAAGTTGATACGAGAGGTCAATAAGGTTTTTTGAACTTACAATACCTTGTCGCACCTTGCGGCAAGGTATTTTTTAGAGGTTATTATGGTTTTAAAAGCAGAAATAATGGATGAAGCCGCTGTCAGACGTTCTTTAGTCAGAATAGCACATGAAATATTAGAAAAAAACAAAGGTACAGATAATCTGGCTCTTGTTGGTATCAAGCGTCACGGTGTTCCTTTGGCAAAAATGATTGGTGAAAATATTGAGAAAATTGAAGGCGAAAACATTTTTGTAGGAGAGCTTGATATAAAGCACTATCGAGATGATTTAGCAGATATACACGATTTGCCTGAAGTATCGCCTCTCGATACAGCTTTTGATGTTACCGGAAAAGATATTGTCCTTATTGATGATGTTTTATTTACAGGCAGAACAGTCAGAGCGGCAATTGAAGCAATATTCAGCATGGGCAGACCTTCCAGTATACAGTTAGCAATTCTCGTTGACAGAGGTCATAGAGAATTACCCTTTAGAGCAGATTATGTGGGTAAAAATGTTCCCACATCCACATCAGAGCTTATACGCGTTCATCTCCCTGAGTTCGATGATTGCTTATGTGTAAAACTATATCAATTGTAATCAGGTTATAAGCCATTAAGGCTATAATAAATATTTTTTTAAGTGGGGGTAAATATGAAACTTATTTACGATGTAAAAGACAAACCCAAATTCGGACAACTTATCATTTTTGCAATTCAGCAGTTACTTGCAATTATGGCGGCAACAATTGCTGTTCCTGCAATTATCGGTAACGGAATGACTGCTTCTGCGGCTCTTTTCGGTGCAGGTGCAGGTACACTTGTTTATCAGCTTTTCACAAAATTCAAGAGCCCTGTATTCCTTGGTTCTTCTTTCGCTTTTATCGGTTCAATGTTTGCAGCTTTTGCAGGTGCAGCAAGTTCAGCAATGGGCTTCCTGGGAATTATACTCGGTGCAATTTTTGCAGGTCTTGTTTATGTAGCTCTTGCAATCATTATTAATTTTGCAGGCGTAAAATGGATCAATAAATTAATGCCCCCTGTAGTTATCGGACCTACAGTTGCTCTTATCGGTCTTTCTCTTGCGGGTGCAGCTATTAAAGACGTTTTCAGCTATGGTCCGCAGGATGATAATGGTTCATTCATTATGTCAACCAATATCTGGATTTCTTTAATTTGTGCTTTAGTTACATTATTTGTTATAGTTATTTGCTCAACATACGGCAAAAAAATGGCTAAGTTAATCCCCTTTATCATCGGCATCTTAGCTGGTTATGTAGTTGCCGGTATTTTTACAGCTATCGGTATCGCAACCGGCAACGATGCTCTTATTGCACTTGACCTTGCTCCTTTCCAGGCTCTTACAGCTAATGGTATTGGAATCAACACTTTCCTCCAGGTTCCACAGTTCAGCTTCTTAAACGGCATTCCCGCTATAGAGAAACTTGATGCTTCTTATATTGCAACAGTTGCAGTTGCTTATGTTCCTGTTGCATTTGTTGTTTTTGCAGAGCATATTGCAGACCACAAAAACCTTTCTTCCATTATCGAAAAAGACCTTCTTGAGGATCCTGGTCTTTCAAGAACACTTCTTGGTGATGGTGTTGGTTCAATGGTTGGTGCTATCTTTGGCGGTTGTCCCAATACAACTTATGGCGAGTCTGTTGGTTGTGTTGCTATCACCAAAAATGCTTCTGTTGCAACAATTACTTGTACTGCTATTATGGCTTTACTGATTTCATTTGTTTCACCCTTCGTTGCTTTCCTTGATTCCATCCCGGGTTGCGTAATGGGTGGTGTTTGTATCACTCTTTACGGCTTTATTGCAGTCAGTGGTCTTAAGATGATTCAGAAGGTAGATCTTGAGGAGAATGCTAATCTTTTCACAGCATCTGTAATTCTCATTACAGGTATCGGTGGTATGGCTATCGCAATCGGAAAGGTTACCATCACAGCAATTGCTTGTGCACTTATTCTTGGTATTGTTGTTAATATCGTGCTTACCAGAAAAAAAGCTAAAGAAACCAACTAATAAGATTGACAGTTTTTACCGCTTGTTATATAATTGAATAAACTAAAAAGGCATTACACTTAATGTGTGATGCCTTTGTTGTAAAAGGTGATAATTATGTTGTACAAAGCAGAAAACGAATTTTTTACTTTAGCAGTCAAAGAAATGGGTGCTGAATTAAATTCATTAAAATCAAAAAAAACAGATATAGAATATATTTGGTATGGTGATGATAACATCTGGTATGGTCAATCCCCTATTCTTTTTCCAATTATCGGCAGACTTCTTGACGATAAATATAGTTTAAACGGCAATGAATATTCTATGGAAAAGCATGGCATTGTAAGAAAGAAACCGTTTAAGCTTGTCGATAGCACATCATCCTCTCTCACATTTGTACAGACAGATGATGAAGCTTCTTACAAATCTTATCCTTACCATTTCGAATTAAAAGTGCGATTTGAATTAACCGATGCAGGTTTAAAAGTTACTCACACTGTGACAAACAAGGATAATAACAATATGTATTATTCTTTTGGTGCTCACCCGGGATTCAATTGTCAGATTGGTGATTATCTTGAATTATCAGATGATTATGCTCTTGAAACTGAAAGAATAGATGCCGAATCAATTTTAATTGATGAAAAATTCCCTGTTGAAATGACAGATAATAAAATCACTTTAACAAAAACACTTTTTGATAAAGATGCTCTCATATTAAGTGATTTTAAATCTAAAAATATTAAAATAAAAAGTAACAACCATAACAGAATAATCAGCTTTGATTTCGACTCACCATTTCTTGGTATATGGGCTAAACCAAATGCTCCTTATGTATGCCTTGAACCTTGGTGGGGTGTAAATGACGATTATAATAAAAAGCCTGATTTCTCACAAAAACGTGGTATTATGGTTCTCGCTCCCAACGAAAGCAAAGAATTTACTTGGGAAGTTTCAATAAGTGAATAATTAACAGTTGACTTACGTCGCAAAAAATATTAAAATTATGTTGTAACTTGAAAGGAACGGTGAAAAATATGTCTAAAGATTTTGAAAACAATGCACCTGTTACAAACAAAGATTTTGGTAATGATTTCGTTACTGTTGTTGATGAAAATGGTGTTGAACACACTTTTGAAGAGCTTGACAGAATTGAAACTGAAGATGGCAGATTCATCGCACTTCTTCCTGTTTATGATACTGCAGAAGAAATTCTTGACGATGATGGCGAAATGATAATTCTTTCCGTTGTTGAGGAAGGAGATGGCGAAGTTTATCTTGAGCCCATAGAGGATGATAAATTATTCAATTCTATTGGTGAAATCTTCCAGGAGCGTCTCGAAGATTATTTTGAGTTCAACGAAGAAGAATAATTCATATGCAATAACATATAATAAGTATGCCTGCGGTGTACGATAAATGCGACTAATACTAACCCTATGTCATTTAAAAGGGAGTCCGGGCTTCTGCGGCGGATTGCAGACCTCCCAACATTTACGTTGGACGAAGGGAGCGCGAAAACGTGGAGAGGACACCCACCTGCTAAGAGCAGGTTACTATTATCGCATCCGGCATTGTGGGTTTTTAATGAAAAAAAGTAGTAGCTTTCGCTACTACTTTTTATTTTATAATTATTTGGAAATCTGTGCAGCTTTTTCTTCCAATGCTGCAATTTCAGCTTTTCTTCTTTCCATTCTTTCGATATACTCAGAAAGGTCTTTATATTTAACAGGAACATTCTGTTTCTTGATAAGAACGTTTACTGCAATAATAATTGCAAAACCTAAAATTATAAGGAAAGAGCCAAAACCGATGTTACCGGAATAAATAGCACCAAAGCTATTTGTTAACTGGCTATTGAATACAAAGAACGAAATAATACTTAAAACTGTAAAAGCAATACCACAGGATGAAAGAGTAATATTTCTCTTAAAGCCCTTGGGTGAACAAGAAACTGCATCAAAGGGAATGTTGAGAATTGCAAACACAGCTGCAATAAGAAGGAAAAGTATTGACAATAAATAGGTTATAAATGCAACTCTTGTTAAATCGGACCCGCTAATCATATCAAACAGAATACCAAAATCCATTTCCATAAGAACATCCATAACTACATTGAGAACGGAAATATCTGTATCAATGGTTTTAAAGGGTGCATTAACAGAAATATGTGCCAATGGCAAGAACATCATACCGATGGGAATGAATAAAGAAATCAAACGAACGATTGAGAGCTTTGTACCAATGAAAGCGAATTTAACTCGGTCAATCTTGGGTTGAAACTTGATATGCTCTTCTTCTGCCTTGTCAGCATCTTCTGCAAGTCTTTCCTGATGATTATAATACATAAGGTTAACGCCACATTTAGGGCACTCTGCCTTAATATCAATCATTCTGAGTTTGTAACCACATTTAGGACAATTAGCCATACTATCTCCTACCTATCGTGTTGTAATATATCTAACATTATAACACAACAATTTTATATTTTCAATAAAAAAACCAATAAATAAGAAAAATAACATTAAAAATTGTTAATTATTTCTTTGAAATTGCAAGTTTTGCTTTTTTAACGATATTGTCGGCATCAAGACCAAAAATATGAAGAAGTTCAACTGCAGGACCTGATTTACCAAAAGTGTCTTCTACACCAAGTTTAACAACGGGAACAGGATATTCAGAGCAAACAGCGTCGCAAACTGCATCGCCAAGACCACCGATAACATTATGCTCTTCTGCGGTTACAATACAACCTGTTTTCTTCGCTGCTTTGATAACAGCATCTTTATCGAGAGGCTTGATTGTGTGCATATTGATAAGTTCAACAGAAATACCTTCAGCTTCAAGAGTTTTTGCGGCCTCAATAGCTTCATTAACTAAAAGACCTGTTGCGATAATTGTAACATCTGTACCCTCTCTGAGAGTTACAGCTTTACCAATTTCGAATTTATAATTCTCGTCAAAAATTCTCGGTACTGCAAGTCTGCCAAAACGCATATAAACGGGACCATCGTGTTCTGCAGCAGCCAGAACAGCTGCTCTTGCTTCAATATCATCAGCAGGATTGATAATAACCATACCGGGAATAGAACGCATAAGAGCAATGTCTTCGCAGCACTGATGGCTGGCACCATCTTCACCAACAGAAATGCCTGCGTGAGTTGCACCGATTTTTACATTGAGGTGAGGATAACCTATTGTATTTCTTACCTGTTCAAATGCTCTGCCTGCAGAGAACATTGCGAAAGATGACGCAAATACTGTATAGCCGGTTGTTGCAAGACCTGCAGCAACACCCATCATATTGCCTTCAGCAATACCTGTATCAAAAAATCTTTCAGGGAAAGCTTTTTTAAATGCACCTGTTTTTGTTGCAGCTGCAAGGTCAGCATCAAGAACAAGAACATCAGGATTCTTTTCACCAAGCTCCACAAGAGCTTTACCATAAGCATCACGAGTTGCTGTTTTAATTACATCTGCCATATTTTAACCCTCCAAACCTGCGAGAACTGCTTTGAGCTCTGCCATTGCTGTTTCATACTGTTCAGCATTAGGTGCTGCACCGTGCCAGTTAACCTGATTTTCCATAAAGGATACACCTTTACCTTTAACGGTTGTTGCAATAATTGCAGTAGGTTTACCTTTTGTTTCTTTTGCAATATTTAAAGCATTCTCAATTGCATCAAAATCATGACCGTCAATTTCAATAGTGTTGAATCCGAAAGCTTTCATTTTGTCCGCAAGGGGAGCTGAAGACATAACATCGTCAACATTACCGTCGATCTGGAGACCGTTGGAGTCGATAAATACACAAAGATTGTTAAGCTTGTAGTG
>JAZNHK010000009.1:0-6869 GCA_045576915.1 Acutalibacteraceae bacterium | reverse complement strand
CATTGATGAAAAGACTATCATCCGTGACCTTAACGGACTTGACAGAGCAAGTGAAGAGGTTAACATTTTCCAGGTTGACGATGGTTATCAGCAGGCAGTTGGCGACTGGCTCCTTATTGATGAAAAGAAATTCCCCAACGGAATGAAATATATTGCAGATAAAATCCACGAAAAAGGCTATAAAGCAGGTATCTGGCTTGCACCTTTCAGTGCACAGGTTTCTTCAAAACTTGCAAAAGAGCATCCTGACTGGCTTCTCACTCACAACCGCAACGGCAAGAAAATGCTCGGTTGTCAGGGGTGGGGTGGTGCTTATACCATTGATATTTATAATCCCGAAGCAAGAGAATACATTAAAAAGGTATTTAATGAGGTTCTTAATGTATGGGGCTTTGATATGGTTAAGCTTGACTTCCTTTACAGTCAGTGTATCGAGCCAAGAAATGGTAAAACCCGTGGTGAAATTATGTGCGACGGCGTTGATCTTCTCCGTGAAGCTTGTGGCGATAAATGGATTCTTGGTTGCGGTGTGCCCATTGGTGCTTGTATGGGTATATTTGATGCTTGTCGTATCAGCTGTGATGCAAACAAGGACTGGTCCTTCAAACTTTCAAATGGCTTGAGTCAGACAGCTCTTCTCGGTCTTGTAAAGGTTAATCAGGAAAGTCCTTCATCACAGAATGCAATTATCAACACAGTTTTCCGTAATCACCTTGATGGCAGAGCTTTCTGCAACGACCCCGATGTATTCTTCCTTCGTGATTTCAATCTTGGTTACACCTGGGAACAGAAGCTCCTTCATGGTAAAATCAATACTGTTTGCGGTAACGTTCTTTTCGTTTCTGATAACGCAGGTGATTTTGATGATGAAAGAATCGGTTACCTTAAGGAGTTTTTCAAGGATAAGGATTACAAGGTTAATATGGCAGAGTTTATTGATGATGACGTTATTCGCCTTGAATTCACAGAAAATGGTGAAGAAAAAACTCTTACCTTTAATCTTAAAACAGGCGATAGCAACGTAAAAGAGGTTTTGTAATTATTGTTTTGGGTTTATAAAAATGCAATTTTTAAGAATAATTTTAAAATATTGTTGAATATTTATACAAAAGGTGGTATTATACCTCATTATACTTTAGTTTGAAGGAGTAAAATATGGGAACAAGTACAATTTTAATTTTGGTAACCATTGTTTGCTATCTCGGAATGATGATTGCAATTGGTGCAAAATTCTCAAAGAAAAATAAAGATACCTCAGATTTCTATCTGGGGGGTAGAAAGTTAGGTCCTTTCGTAACAGCCATGAGTGCAGAAGCATCTGATATGAGTAGTTGGCTTTTGATGGGTCTTCCCGGTGTTGCTCTTATTGCAGGTCTTGCGGAAGCATCCTGGACTGCAATCGGTCTTGCAGTTGGTACATATGTTAACTGGCTTATCGTTGCAAAAAGAATTCGTTTGTATTCAAGTAAAATTGATGCAGTTACGTTGCCTGAGTTTTTCTCAAAAAGATTCGGTGACAATGCTGGTATATTGAAATTTATCGCTGCGGCGGTTATTATCGTGTTCTTTATTCCATATACTGCATCAGGTTTCTCTGCTTGTGGTAAGCTTTTTGAATCTATTTTCGGAATTCCCTATATGACAGCAATGATTGTCAGCGGTATCGTTATTGTTTTATATACTGCTTTGGGCGGTTTCCTCGCGGCATCAACAACAGACTTTATTCAGTCAATTGTTATGACAATTGCTCTTGTTGTTGTTCTCGGTTTCGGCATAAATTATGCCGGCGGTTGGGAACAGGTTGCTGAGAATGCAGAAAATCTTGCAGGTTATCTCAACTTTACAATCACACACGGTGCAGGAAGTGTTAGCGAAGCAATTGCAGGTACGGCAGGCACAAAGCCTTACGGTGCACTTACTATTGCATCAACTTTGGCTTGGGGCTTGGGTTACTTCGGTATGCCTCACATTCTTCTCAGATTTATGGCAATTGAAAAGGTTGAAAAAATCAAACTCGCAAGAAGAGTTGCATCAATTTGGGTTGTTATTTCAATGGCAGTTGCAATAGTTATCGGTGTTGTTGGTTACGGTGTTGTTAAGAGTGGCGTTGTTACAGGTCTTGAGGACAGCGAAAGAATAATTATTGAAATTGCAAAAGTTATCAGTGGCGAAGGTTGGATTTTTGCTATTGTTGCAGGTATCATTCTTTCAGGTATTCTGGCTTCTATTATGTCAACTGCTGATTCACAGCTCCTTGCAGCATCTTCAAGTATTTCCGAAGATATTTTCAAAGCAGTTAAACTTAATATTTCCGGCAAAAAGAAAATGTTGGTTGCAAGAATTTCTGTTATTGTTATAGCAATCATTGCAATGTTTATTGCAAAGGATCCCAATAGTAAAGTGTTCGAAATCGTTTCATTCGCTTGGGCAGGTTTCGGGGCAACATTCGGACCTGTTGTTCTTTGTGCACTTTTCTTCAAGCGTACAAATAAATGGGGTGCTCTTGCAGGTATGGTAAGCGGTGCTGTTATGGTATTTGTTTGGAAATTTGTTATCAGTGGTTTCGGCGGTGCATTTGCAATTTATGAGCTTCTTCCCGCATTTATCATTTCACTTGTGCTTACAGTTGTTGTTTCTCTTATCACTCCTGCTCCCTCAAAGGAAGTTCAGGAAACATTTGATGCTATTAAAATAAGCAACAAAGAATAAGTAACGTAAAAAACAACGGTCTTTCACTAAATATGTGAAAGACCGTTGTTGTGTTTTAATTAAGAATTTCCCGAAGCTTATCAGGGCGTCTTGTTGTTATATTATCAGGGCCAAGGAAAAGTATTTTATACATTTTTCTTTTTTTGTTTACCGTCCAGATTGAAACAAGCAAATCGTTTTCGTGGAACGTATCAACTAGTTTTTTTGTAGCGTGATCTTTGTTGAAATTGATACCAATTGCACCACTATCTTTAACTTTTTTTACAAGATTTTCAAGATATTCAGGAGTTTGTTTTCTCGGCTTATCCACGCTTACATTTAAATAATATGGTACTTCAGGACTGTCATTTTTTACAGCTTCAAGAAATTCAGTAGTTACACCAGTGTAAAAAAAACTGTCTTCAAGCCCGTATTTCTGAGCAAGAGGATAAACTGCTTTGAGATTTTTTGTACTTTTAATATCCACGTTAACTTTTAGGCCTTCGAATTCGCTGACCTTTTTAAAAGCCTCGTCAAGAGTGATTTCATTGCCCTTGGGCTCATTGTGGGCAAGAACAGGTGTTCCGTCAGAAAGAAAGTTTAAGTCAAATTCAACTATATCTGCACCGTGTTTTGCACCGCTTTCTATTGCTTCTAGAGAATTATCTTTGGTATCAACACAACCTGTATGAGCTGTGTATGTAAAACTTTTTGGTAAATTAAAAGGTTTGTTTTTCAATTCTGTCATCGCCTTTTGATTGATTATTATAAATGCAATTAAAATAAGAATAGCAAAAAAAAGAATGCAAATAATACTTAATAATAATATCTTTTTCATTTTATCACCTCTGATAAAATAAATATATCATGCTTTTTGATTTTTGACTACAAAAAAGGAACATTTTAGCTGTTATAGAATAATTTTATACTTGATTTTTGAAGTTTTTTGCGGAGTGAACAAAAAAACAGTTTTTTTCTTTCTTTATTTTGCTTTCTTTTGCATTGCCAAGTGTAATTTTATGTTGTATAATAATGTCGAAATGTAGATTAGGGAATTTGGCTGAATTTGTTGGAGTTCAGTCAAATGCTCACCAACCAAATTAAAGGGGATTATATAGTGATTCAAAAGTACGATGGATGGAAAGGTTTCGAAAGCGGAACCTGGACAAAAGAAATCAACGTAAGAAGTTTTATTAAACATAATTTCACACCCTACGATGGGAACGAGGAATTCCTTGTTGGTCCCACCAAAGCTACTCTTGATTTATGGGATCAGGTAATGACTCTTACCAAGCAGGAGAGAGAAGCCGGCGGCGTTCTCGATATGGATACAAAGGTAATTTCAACAATTACTTCTCATGGTCCCGGTTATCTTAACAAAGATTTGGAAAAAATCGTAGGCTTGCAGACAGATAAGCCTTTAAAACGTGCTCTTATGCCCTACGGCGGTATTCGTATGGCAGAAAAAGCTTGTAAAGATAATGGCTATGAACTTGACCCCGAGGTTAAAGAGTTTTTTACAACCCACAGGAAAACTCATAATGCAGGTGTTTTCGATGCTTATACTCCCGAAATGAGAGCTTGTCGTTCAAGCCACATTATTACCGGTCTTCCCGATGCTTATGGCAGAGGCAGAATTATCGGCGACTACAGAAGAGTGGCACTCTATGGTGTGGACAGACTTATTGAGGATAAAATGGAACAGAAGGAAACAACCCGTTCTGCAATGTATTCTCAGGTTATTCAGGAGAGGGAAGAGCTTTCTGAGCAGATAAGAGCTCTTGAGGATTTAAAGAAAATGGCATTGAGCTATGGTTTTGATATTTCTCAACCTGCCCGAGATACAAAGGAAGCAATTCAGTGGTTGTATTTTGGTTATCTTGCTGCGGTTAAAGAACAGAATGGTGCAGCAATGTCTTTAGGCAGAACCTCAACATTCCTTGATATTTATTCTGAAAGAGATATTAAAAACGGTGTTTATACAGAAGAGCAAGTTCAGGAAATGATTGACCATTTTATTATGAAGCTTCGTCTTATCAAATTTGCAAGAACACCTGAATATAACGCTCTTTTCTCGGGTGACCCACAGTGGGTTACAGAGGCAATTGCCGGTGTGGCAATTGATGGTCGCCATATGGTAACGAAGATGTCTTATCGATATTTGCATACTCTTGAGAACTTAGGTGCGGCACCTGAACCCAATCTTACGGTTCTCTGGTCAACACGTCTTCCCGAGAATTTCAAGCGTTTCTGTGCAAAGATTTCTATCGAAACATCATCTGTTCAGTACGAAAATGACGACCTTATGCGTTTCCATCATGGTGATGACTATGCTATTGCTTGCTGTGTTTCATCAATGAAGCTTGGTAAGGAAATGCAGTTCTTCGGTGCAAGAGCAAACCTTGCAAAATGCCTTCTTTATGCTATCAATGGCGGTGTGGATGAAATTTCAGGAAAACAGATTGCTCCCAAATATCGTCCCATAACAAGCGAATATCTGGATTATAGCGAGGTTATGGAAAAATATGATGCTATGATGGAGTGGCTTGCAGGTGTTTATGTTAACACTCTTAATATAATCCACTATATGCACGATAAATATTGTTACGAAAAAATTCAGATGGCTCTTCATGATAAGAAAGTTACCCGTTGGTTTGCAACAGGTATCGCAGGGCTTTCTGTTGTTGCAGACTCTCTTTCTGCAATTAAATATGCAAAAGTTAAAACTATTCGTAATGCAGATGGTATTGTTGTGGATTACCAAATTGAGGGCGATTTCCCCAAATATGGTAATGATGATGATCTCGTAGATGAAATTGCTTATGATATCGTTCATCGTTTTATGACACATATCAAGAAAAATCACACTTACCGCGACGGTATCCCCACAACATCTATTCTTACAATCACTTCTAACGTTGTTTATGGTAAAAATACCGGAGCTACTCCTGATGGAAGAAAAAAAGGTGAGGCTTTTGCTCCCGGTGCTAATCCCATGCATCGCAGAGATACAAAAGGTGCAGTTTCATCCCTTGCATCTGTTGCAAAGCTTCCTTTCGTTGATGCTCAGGACGGTATTTCAAACACATTCTCAATTATTCCCGGTGCACTTGGTAAGGATGACCAGATTTTTGCAGGTGATATCGAGGTTAACCTTGATTGTACAACCGGTGCATGTATGAGTCCGACACTTTTTGAAGGGCTGGATACTGAATGAATTCGGAATTCGGAATGAAGTGGAGTACAGAATGAAAGATAATTTAATTGCTGATAAAAGTTTCGCTTTTGCGGTTAGGATAGTTAATCTGCATAAGCACTTAGTTGCAAAAAACGTGGATTATTCACTTTTAAAGCAATTACTGAGATGTGGTACGAGTATCGGTGCAAATGTAAGCGAAGCTATAAAGCTCAGTCAACGGCAGATTTTTATACCAAACTAACAATAGCGTTAAAGGAAGCGAACGAAACATACTATTGGTTAAAATTATTGTATGCTACTGAATATTTAACAGAGCAAGAATTTTTGAGTATTGAAAAAGATGTTGATGAAATAATATCAATTCTTGTAGCAATTACTAAAACTACAAAAGAAAAGTTGAATACAAAATAAAAATGGGGAATAGAAGAATTCTGCAAATATGGGTTCGGTTAATATTTTCATTCCGAACTCCGAATTCCGAATTCCGAATTTAAGACAGGAGGAAATACAATGTCAGCTACAGAAAATCAGATAGATAATCTTGTTTCCCTTCTTGACGGTTATGTTCAAAAAGGCGGACATCATCTTAATGTTAACGTTTTTTCGAAGGAAACACTTCTTGATGCACAAAAGCATCCCGAGAAATATCCTCAGCTTACAGTAAGAGTAAGCGGTTATGCAGTTAACTTTATCAAGCTCACAAAAGAACAGCAGGATGAGGTTATTTCAAGAACATTCCACGATAAAATATAATGACAGGCTTTATTCATTCAAAGGAAAGTTTTGGCACAGTTGATGGCCCCGGCATAAGATATGTTCTTTTTATGCAGGGCTGTCCCATGCGATGCCTTTATTGCCACAATCCTGATACCTGGAAAACAGGTGAGGGGACTGAAATAACAGTTGAAGAAGTTGTTGAGGAATTCAATAAGAATCGTGCTTTTTATGAAAAAGGCGGTATAACTGTTACAGGTGGCGAACC
>JAZNHK010000008.1:0-3325 GCA_045576915.1 Acutalibacteraceae bacterium | reverse complement strand
GACCCATGTACTTTTCCGGAGTGTTTACGATTAACTCTTCTCTTGTTTCAATGCTGCCTCCCACATAGTATGGAAGTCCGCAGCCTGCATAGGAAATATCCTTACTCTTTGTGTAAACGGTAACCTTTGCACTGCGATCCTGACGCATCAGCTTCGCAGCAGTTTTTGTGCCTGCGGCAACGCCGCCGATTACTACGATATTCATACTTTACTCTCCTTTGTATTATGTATTAACCAATATAGTTTGCAAACAGGAATGCGAATGCGTAGGAAGAAATTGCTACGCAAATCCAAGTGATACCGCCAAGTGCGATTGGCTTTAATCCCTTGGAGAATACATCCTTAAACTTAATTTTAAAACCTACGCCTGCAAGTGCCGCTGCAAATAAATACTTACCAAGCTTGCCAAGTAAAGAAATACCGGTTGCAGAGAAGAAACCAAAGGTATTCAAACCTGCCATTACTACAAACCAGAGAATGAACATTGGGAAAGTCTTCTTAACAACTGCTAAGATGCTGTCATTTTGGGCAGCTTCACCATTTTTCTTTGCACGTGTTGCCATGATAACTGTCCAGGCAATTGCTACAAAAATTAACATAGTAGTACGAACCAGCTTAACATTTAAAGCACCCTGGAAAGAAGGATCTCCAATCATGCCCTGGTAAGTCGCCTGAGCACCTGCTACTGAGGAAGTATCGTTAATTGCAGTACCGGCCACAAAAGCAAACTGGTTTGGTGTGAAGTTTAATGCTTCAATTAAGTATGGATAAGAAAAGGCTGCCAATGTGTCGAAAAGGAAAATAGCTGCCATAGCAAATGCGATTTCTTCTTCCTTTGCCTTAATAATACGGCTTAAAGTTGCGATTGCTGTACCGCCACAGATACAGGTACCGCCACCTACCAGCACAGAAGTATTCTCAGTTACACCAATCTTCTTACCTGCAATAAGAGCAATGGTGAAGGATAATAAAATATTGAAAATAATCAGAGGCAGTGCCTTTACTCCGGTACCAAGAATAGCCGCAAAGCTTAATGTACCACCGGTAGCAATAATTCCCCAATTCAAGAACTGCTTAGAGCAGTAAGTTGTTCCTTCCTTAAATTCCTTGCTGATGGATGGTACAATGTTGCATACAATCATAGATACCAGAAGTGCTAACATTGGTCCCCCGATAACGGTTCTGCCAAACCAAGCCTTCTGTAAATCGGTACTCATGTTTGCCAGTACGCCAATAACCACGCACAGAACAATGGCCAGTACCTTAGCCCATTTTACACTACTTTTGTCTTCGCTCATTTTTCTTCTCCTTTGTTATTTTTTTAACTAATGTTTTTAAAAAAATTACAACTTGATTATAACTTTCCATTATGATAAAATCAACTCAAGACTTCTTTATTGCTTGATAAGTATTTTTTATCATCAATGTATATATTAACAGGACCAAAGGAGAAATCTATGCTCGACCATCGTATGGAAACCTTTTTATTGGTTTGTGACTTAATGAACTACCACAAAGCCGCAGACACGCTAGGACTTACACAACCCGCTGTCACCCAGCAAATCCGTTTTTTAGAACAACACTATAATTGTAAATTATTTGATTACAAAAGTCACAAACTCATAAAAACTGAAGCTGCTATCGTATTAGAGCAGTATGCCCGTGCTATGCGTTTAACAGAATCTCATCTGAAAGAACAGCTTATTTCTGAAGAAATAATTGAACTCCGCATCGGCGCCACCAAAACCATCGGGGACTATTTTCTTCCTCCTTATATTCATCATTTCTTAGAAAAAAAAGAAAATGCATTGAACCTAATTGTTGACAATACCAGTGTTCTTTTACATATGTTACAAAACAATCAGTTAGACTTTGCAATCGTAGAAGGGTTCTTCAACAAAACAAACTACGATAATATTTTAGTCCGTAAAGAGCCATTTGTAGGAATCTGCAAAAAAGACCACCCTTTTGCCGGCAAGGAAATCAGCATTTCGGAAATCTTTGAAGAAACCATTATCCATCGTGAAGATGGTTCCGGTACCCGTGCTATTTTAGAAAAAGAACTCAGTGGTTATAACGAATCTCTTCAGCGTTTTAAACGTCGAATTTGTATTTCCAGTTTTCCTCTGATATTAGATATGGTAAAACACGGATATGGTATTTCCTTCGTATATAATGTTCTTGCCGACTCCGATTCTGATATTGCCAAATTTACTTTTAAAGAACATCAAATTGTCCGGGAATTTAACATTGTTTTTCTAAAACATGCTAACGCGAAAGAGTATATCCGTTATTTTTTTGATCAGGAGGATTTTTTATGATACGTATTGGAGCAGTGCAACACCCTTCTACGGAATCACTTTTAGAAAACTTTGAATATATTAGTAATTACACCATCAATGCCAAGGAAGCCGGTTGTTCCTGCGTTTGCTTTCCGGAATGCAGTCTTACAGGATATTTCCCGGAAAAATCTATGGAACTGTCTATCAGTCCGGATGACCCAATTATTGCAGAATTATCTTCTTTAGCAAAATACATGGAAATAGATATTCTCGTTGGATTTATGGAAGCCGGAAAAACTTCCTATTATGTTACACATGGTATTTTCCGCCCGAATGGCAGTACTGACTTCTATCGAAAAAGCCATCTTGGAAAAAAAGAACAACTATATTTTTCCGAAGGCCAGGAACTTCCTGTTTTTTCACTTACATGTAACCTTCAGATTGGTTTTCAGCTCTGTGTAGAGACCCATTTTCCTGATATCACACAAACTTTAGCCTTACGAGGTGCAGAAGTTATTTTTTCTCCTCATGCTGTACCACGAATTTCCGGTAACCGCGAACATATTTGGAACAAATATATTCCTGCCCGCAGCTATGACAACCGGATTTATATGATATGTTGCAACCAGTGGGACGAAAAACGTTTTGGGGGTGGTTGTCTGGTTACCGACCCACGGGGTGAAATTGTTTCTTATACCTACAAAGATAATGCTACTCTATTGACGGCCAATATAGACCGCGAACTGATTATTCGATATCGCACAGAAGGCGATAAACGCTCTACCCATTATTATCCTTCAAAAAGAAGAAGCGAATTATATGAATAAAAAATATAAATTTTTTTCTCTCCACTTCTTTGGGTCTGTAATGGTTTTAGTTGTCCAGACCTGAGGGGAGTCGGTCTCGCCTGCCGGCTCGGTCGGCGCATAACAGGTGCCACCGGCACCTTGCGCCCCTGTCCAAAAACCCAAGTGTTTTTGGGCTTTATGAGTTCGATGACCCGAAGTGTACAAAAAAAGAGTCCCACAGGACTTTGTCCTGTG
>JAZNHK010000007.1:0-4785 GCA_045576915.1 Acutalibacteraceae bacterium | reverse complement strand
GGTTTAATTTATGAGAATTTATTTTGAAAATAAATCAAAGGATTTGGGCGCGGAGATAATATTTAAAGATAAAAGCAACTTAAATATCCTGCCTAATTCACCTAAAGCATTTGAAATAAACGAAGATAATGTCACTTTTTCTGTAAAATATGTCCGTGATTTTACCTTTGGATATAAATTTATTCCAAAAGTTGACGGCAACATAAAAGATGCAATTACTGAAAAAATAACCCGAAAAGCAGTTGAATCCATTGGTAATACCATTGTTCAGGTTGTAAATACCTATAGAATTAGCTGTTTGGGTGAAGGTTCGGTGATTGTGGTTAACGACAGAGCTCATTATCTCTCTGCGGAAGGCATTGATGGTTTTCTTGGTTGCTTTCCTGCACTTTATTATTTTGGTCAGGCAGAGTGTGAAGCTGCAAGAGTCGAAGTTGTTTCATCCGTTGCTATGAACAGACCTGAATTTATAAGTGTTTATAAATTTATTTACAGAACAATAAATCTTCATGGCTTGTTCTTTAATATAATTAAATATAAGGTTCAGATTAACCGGCAGCGAAAGATTTCAGATACAAATTATCTTACCTTTAAATTCAGAAAGTTATATGCTTTGCCTTCGGAGGATAGAGAGTATCAGTTTAAACCGGTTACGGTTTTGACTGATAAATTTCTGAATTTTATAAAAGGAAAACTTCCTAAACGAATTTACAACAAACTCGTCAGGAAGCTTAAACGATATTTTAATATTTAATCAATCTATTTCTGCAATAACAGGATAGTGGTCCGAAGGAATTCTGTCGTTGATTTTGTCATCAGCAGTTTTGACTTCTGAAACGGATTTTACATTTTTAACAAATATAAAATCAATCATTTTTGAACCCTTCCCATACCAATGGAAGCTATCGATGTTGTCTTTCTTTTTTGCAATTGTTCTGGCATCTGAGAAGCTGTTTGAAAGCATAAGTTTATAAACGTCAGAATCGGGCGTAACGTTAAAGTCACCTGTGATTATTATAGGCATATCTTTGAATTTTTCTGCTTTTTGGAGTATTAGTTTTAAACCTTCAATCTGGGCAACGGCACCAATATGGTCAAGATGAGTATTGAAAACGGCATAAACCTTGCCGTTTTCTTTTTCTTTTAATATACCGTATGAGCAGGTTCTGTTTTCTGCACCATCCCAGCCAAGACTTGCTTTTTCAGGAGTTTCTGAAAGCCAAAAATCTTCTTTTTCAAGTAGTTCAAATTTATACTTGTTATAAAAAATAGGTGAGTATTCACCTTTGTTTTTGCCATCATCCTTGCCAACACCAATATAATCATAATCGTTTTTGAATTGGTTTATTATGTATCTCATCCAGGCAAAGTGTACTTCCTGAAGCCCAAATGTATCAGGTGCGTATTTTTTTATAATTTCTTTAACAAGCTTCTGACGGAACACCCAATGGTTTTCGCCTCTTCCTGCACAAAGAATGTTAAAGGTCATCGATTTCATAAAGTCACCTCAAATTTCTATAAATATTATACAACAGTATCTATCAATTTACAAGAAAATTAGATCAATTGGTGTTGTGTTTTAAGTTATAATGTGTTATATTTAAAGAAATTTATTGGTAATTGACTTTGGAGTTGATATTATGGATTTCAGAAAAGATTTAGTTGAAAATATTTTGCCTTTTTGGCTCAAAAATGCTATTGATTATGAAAATGGTGGTATTTATACTTGCCTTGACCGTGAGGGCAATATTTACGGCACTGATAAAAGCGTTTGGTTTCAGGGCAGAGCATTATGGGTTTTCAGTAAGGCGTATAACCTTATAGATAAAAATGAGGAGTATCTCAAAGCAGCGAAAGCTATTTATTCTTTCCTTCCTAAATGTACAGACACTGATGGAAGAATGTTCTTTACAGTTACTGCAGACGGCAGAGAACTCCAGAAAAGAAGATATTATTTCTCTGAAACATTTGCAGCAATCGGTTGTGCAGAGCTTTATAAAGCAACAGGGGATAAAGCAGTTCTTGAAAGTGCAGAAATGTATTTTAATGTGGCTTATGAATGTTTTACAGGCGTCCGCAAAAATCAGCCTAAAATCAACCCTGCTAACATTGATTCAAAGGCTCTTTCTCCCGTTATGATTATGCTTTCCACCGCTCAGGTTTTAAGAAGCATTGACGGTCTTTGGGATAAATATAATCCTCTTTGTAAAGAGTGTCTTGATGAAATTCTTCATGGCGGATATCTTACTGAACGTGCTCTTCTTGAAAGTGTAACAAAAGCAGGTGAGTTTATAAATTCTCCCAACGGAAGAATTGTTAATCCCGGTCATTCTCTCGAAGCTGCTTGGTTTATTATGGCTGAGGGTATTGTTACAGGTAATACAGAGGCAATTGATGTTGCAAAGCGTATTATTGACATCACTTTGCCTTTGGGTATTGATAAGAAAAATGGTGGTATCATTGCATTTACAGATTTAGAAGGCAAACCTCCTGTTCAGCTTGAATGGGATATGAAGCTCTGGTGGCCTCAGTGTGAAGCCATGATTGCTCTTCGCCTTGCCTATTTGCAGTTTAAAGACGAAAAATACAATGACTTGTATAAAGAAATCAAAGCATATTGCGAAGAGTATTTCTGTGATGATGAATGTGGCGAATGGTATGGCTACCTCCATTATGATAACACTGTTTCAACAACTTTAAAGGGTAATATCTTCAAGGGTCCTTTCCATATTCCAAGACTCTATATGATTATGGCATCTGTGGACGAAACAAGCGGTATTACCGAATATATGAAATAAGGTTTTTTTATGGAATTGAAAATATATAACGCACTTCGTGTTTTTAATAACATTGAAGAGTTTGAAAAGGATTGTTTTCATCGCTTGACTAATTACCATTGGGAAAGCGATCCACCTTACAGACCTAATACATATTTTAAAATAGGTGTTGTCAGTGAAGACTTAATTGCAACTCTTAAATGCTATGAAGAAAATCCCAGAGCAGTTTATGAAAATCGTGATGACCCGATCTACAAAGATAGTTGTCTTGAATTCTTTGTTGCACCCGTTGAAAGCAAGGAGGAATACCTGAATATTGAAATGAACTCAAGAGGGGCTTTTCTTTGTGAGTTTGGTAAGGGTAAGTATGACAGGGTGTTTTTAAGCACAATTACAGAAGTTTCGCCTATTGTTAAAAGCTTTAAGGGTGAAGATATGCAAGGTGCTTTCTGGGGCGTTACTGCAGTACTCACCAAGGATTTTCTTTCAGAAGTTTATAATATTAAAAAAGGAAAAATTGATTTCGCAACAGTGAAAGCAAATTTCTATAAATGTGGTGACGATTGCAATATTCAGCATTATCTTGCATTTTCACCTGTAACAACATTGCCACCAGGATTTCATAATCCTGAGTGCTTTGCAATTTTTAAAAAATGAGGTATTTATAAAATGAGTATGATAGTTGAAACAAATATTCTTGAAATTATAAAAGCATTTCCTGATTTTGGTAAATATATTGGTTATAAACCCGTGTCTGAAGGACATATAAATGATACATATATAGTTGAATATGAAATGGAGGATGGCTCTGTTTCTCGTTATCTTTTGCAAAGAATCAATGTAAATGTTTTCAAAAAGCCCGTTGAGCTTATGGAAAATGTTTGTGGTGTAACCTCATTTTTAAGAGATAAAATCAAAGCAAGTGGTGGTGACCCCACAAGAGAAACTCTCACAGTTTATCCTGCAAAGGACGGTAAAAACTATTATATGGCTGAGGATGGCGGTTGTTGGCGAGTTTATAATTTTGTTGATAATACATTTACTATCAGCGAAATGACCTCCTCCGATGATTTTAGAAATGCAGCACTTGCATTTGGTAATTTTGCAAATCTTCTTGCAGATTATCCCATTGATACTCTTTATGATACAATTCCAAATTTCCACAATACACCTTCTCGTTTCGATGACTTGAAAAATGCAGTTGAAAACAATGCATCCGGCAGAAAAGATAATGCCTTGCCTGAAATTGAATTTGCATTTGCAAGAGAAAAGGATTGTTCTGTTATAACTGATTTGTTAGGTACAGATAAAGTTCCGTTAAAGGTTACACACAATGATACAAAGCTTAATAATGTTCTTTTTGATAAAGAAACAAAAAAAGGTCTTTGTGTTGTTGATCTTGATACAGTTATGCCTGGTTCAGCTCTTTATGACTTTGGTGACAGTATCCGCTTTGGTGCTAATACTGCTGCAGAGGATGAGAAAGACTTATCAAAGGTTTCTCTCAGTCTTGAATATTTCAAAGCTTATGTTGACGGATACCTTGAAGCTGCTGGGGATAGCCTTACTGAAACAGAGATTGAGTTGTTGCCTTTTGCTGCAAAGCTTCTAACTTTTGAATGTGGTATGAGATTCCTTGGTGACTACATAAATGGTGATGTCTATTTTAAAATTGAATATCCTGAACACAACCTTGTGAGAGCAAGAACACAGTTTAAACTTGTTGAGGATATTGAGGCAAAATATGACGAAATGATGGCTATTGTGTCTGAAATAAAAAAACTCAAAAATTTTTAAAAAAGTTTTAAAAAAGTGTTGACAAATAGCCGGAAATAGTGTATAGTATCAAACGTTGCGAGTGAGCAACGGTATGGGAGCATAGCTCAGCTGGGAGAGCATCTGCCTTACAAGCAGAGGGTCATAGGTTCGAGCCCTATTGTTCCCACCAAGAGGTGGCCCGGTAGTTCAGTTGGTTAGAACGCTAGCCTGTCACGCTAGAGGTCGACGG
>JAZNHK010000006.1:0-2065 GCA_045576915.1 Acutalibacteraceae bacterium | reverse complement strand
GGTTCTTTATTAAAATATTTTTTGTAAACATCCTTATAAATCTCACGAAGTCCCGAATCTTCCTTATATTCCCAAGGGGGATAATGCCCGTTGGTTTCGCTTTCCCAATTTATTGAGTCAAAAAATGCAACAAGCTTTTCTTCAAGGAATGAAAGTCCTGATTTTTTGTTGCTTCTCAAACCGAAATTAAGAGTTAAAACATCATTTTCAATTTTGAGAACACCAAGGTTCAGGGATGTTTGAACAAGACCATTGATTTCTGCACTCATTTCGAGAATGCCGTTGGGAACGCATGTAAGGGCAAAAATGAGTTTGTTTTTTATTTCGTTGCTCAAAACTTTGTATGAAGCAAATTCACCTTTGTCGAAAGTGAAGGTGAAACCGCTTTCTCTGTCGGAAATCTCTGCTTTTATTACTTTAAGATATTCTTCTGCATTTTTAACGAATAAATCTGCATTATCAGCACAAAGTTCAATTGTGCATTTGTTGGGGATGGCGTTGTCTTTATCACCACCGGTAATGTTGATTATGTCAAAATCACAAGTTTTATTGATATGGTTTAAAAATCTTCCTGCAAGAGTGTCGGCATTTACGCGGTTACTGTTTATTTCTACACCCGAATGACCACCTTTAAGACCTTTAAGGGTAACAATGATTTTTGTACCGTCTTTGGTTTTATAAGACACAGGGGCATTAACGCTTAAATGACATCCACCTGCACAAGAAACTGTAACAGTATCGTCCTCTTCGGAGTCAAGGTTTATCATCTTTTTTGCATTCAGGCAACTCATATCAAGCTTTCCGGCACCAATTAAGCCGATTTCCTCATCAGAAGTGAAAACAGCTTCAATGGGAGGGTGGGGAATGTTATCGCTTTCAAGAATTGCAAGCATCATTGCAACTGCAATACCATTATCTGCACCAAGGGTTGTTTCCTTTGCTTTAAGAAAATCTCCGTCAACAAAAAGCTCAATTCCACGGTTTATAAAATCAGTTGTTGCATTTTCTGTTTTCTGGCAAACCATATCTGTGTGACCCTGAAGAATAACGGGCTCACTGTTTTCGTAACCTGAAGTACCATTTTTAAAGATAACTACATTGTTTGCATCATCTTTAATGTATTTTAAATTATGGTTTATTGCAAAATTTTTGCAAAAACGGGCAATTCCTGCACAGTTTCCTGAACCGCGAGGTACATCGCTTATCTGTTTGAAATAATAAAATACTCTTTCGGGATTTAAATTAGTCATTGTTTTTCTCCTCGGTTTTTTCTGCAATTTGTTTGGAGTAAACACAACCGCAATAGTTTTGTCTGTAAAGGTTGTGCTGTCTGGAAAGCTCACAAGAGCGTTTATAACCCTCTTTCTTTTTGAAATCGGAATAAAGATAGTTTACGCCAAATTCCTTTTCAAGCTCAGCACCAATCTGGTTAAGTGCCTGGGCATTTTTATATGGGCTTACTGAAAGTGTGGTTGTAAAATAATCAAAGCCATTTTCTTTTGCATATTCTGCCGTTTTTATAAGGCGGAGTCTATAACAACTTTTACATCTGCTACCACCTTCGGGTAAATTCTCAAGACCTTTGGCAATAGCTTCAAATTCATTATTGTTATATTTAGGTACAACAATTTCAATATTTTCAAGTTTCATTTCCACAACAAGTCGTTTCAATTCATCAAGTCGATAATTGAATTCGCTTTCAGGTGAAATGTTGGGATTGTAAAAAAATAACGTAATATTAAAATGTTTGTACAAATACTCTAAAACTGCACTAGAACAAGGGGCACAGCATGAGTGTAACAAAAGTGTGGGTTTAATACCAAGTTTTTTGTTTTCTTCGATTTTCTCATCAAGCATTTTTTGATAATTTATTTTCATTTTGTACACCAATCGTAAAAAGAATACATTTATAATATAATAGAAACTCAACAAATGCAAGAAGAAAGGCTAAAAGCAAAAAAATAAAAAGTTTAAAAAAATTTTAAAATACCTATTGACATATAGATTCTTTTATGCTATAGTAGTCAAGCGTTAAGTCGCTGGTGTAGCTCAGTTGGTAGAGCAG
>JAZNHK010000005.1:0-11673 GCA_045576915.1 Acutalibacteraceae bacterium | reverse complement strand
CCTGTACCAACGATGGGAGATTCTGTTTTAAGAAGCGGAACAGCCTGACGCTGCATGTTTGAACCCATGAGAGCACGGTTTGCGTCGTCATTCTCAAGGAAAGGAATCATTGAGGTAGCAACGGAAACAACCATCTTGGGAGAAACATCCATATAGTCAGCTTGTTTGGGAGGAACCTCGCGGAACTCGTCACGGTAACGAACTGTTACACGATCGTTCATAAAGAAATTGTTCTCGTCAAGGGGTTCGTTAGCCTGAGCAACACAGTAGTTGTCCTCTACGTCTGCTGTCATATACTCAACTTCGTTAAGAACCTTACCTGTTTCTTTATCGATTTTACGGAAAGGTGCTTCAATGAAGCCGTATTTATTGATTCTTGCAAATGTTGCAAGGTAAGAAATAAGACCGATGTTAGGACCTTCAGGAGTTTCGATAGGACACATTCTACCATAATGGCTGTAGTGTACGTCACGAACCTCGAAACCTGCTCTGTCACGGGAAAGACCGCCAGGACCAAGAGCAGAAAGACGTCTCTTGTGAGTAAGCTCAGCAAGGGGGTTTGTCTGATCCATGAACTGTGAAAGAGGCGAAGAACCGAAGAATTCTTTAATTGCCGCCATAACAGGTCTGATATTGATAAGAGCTGCGGGAGTTGCCTTTTCGGGCTCCTGAGCCTGAAGGCTCATTCTTTCACGAACAACTCTTTCCATTCTTGTGAAACCAATTCTGAACTGGTTCTGAAGAAGTTCACCAACGGAACGGATACGACGGTTACCGAGGTGGTCGATATCATCAACATTACCGAGCTCGTTACCGAGACAGTTAAGATAGTTGATTGATGCAAAGATATCGTCAATAATAATATGTTTGGGAATAAGTTCATCGCAACGAAGCTTCATTTCTTCAAGAAGAGCTTCCTTGCTGTCGCCACATTCGTCAATAATCTCTTTAAGAACTGTGAAACGAACCATTTCGTTGATAGCGATTTCTTCAAGCTCTTCTCTTGTTACACAATCAATGAAATCAAGAGGGTCAACCATATTGTTGGAGATAACCTTAACGCGTTTACCTTCAACATCAAGAATAACCTCTTTAACACCTGAACGGCTGATTGCTTCTGCTGCTTCTGCAGTAATTCTTTCACCTGCAGTTATAAGCAATTCACCTGTAAAGGGGCTGAAAACATCTTCAGCAGAAATGTTGCCTGCAATACGGTCAGTAAGAGCAAGCTTCTTATTGTATTTATATCTACCAACTCTGGAGATATCATATCTGTGGGGGTCAAAGAAAAGGTTATTGACATGTGTTTCCGCAGATTCCAGTGTTGGTGGTTCACCGGGACGAAGCTTTCTGTATACTTCAAGCAACGCCTCTTCTGTATTTTTGGTAGTATCTTTTTCGAGGGTTGCTTCGATTCTGTCATCGTCACCGAAGAATTCACGGATATCGTTGTTTGAAGAAAGACCAAGAGCACGGATGAAAGTTGTGATAGGTAACTTTCTGTTCTTATCAATTCTTACATTGAAGATATCGTTCTGGTCAGTTTCGTATTCAAGCCATGCACCTCTGTTAGGAATAACAGTAGATGTGAAAAGCTTTTTACCGTTCTTGTCATAGGTGAAACCATAGTAAACACCGGGAGAACGAACAAGCTGGGAAATAATAACACGTTCAGCACCATTGATAACAAAAGTACCGCTGTCGGTCATTATCGGGAAGTCACCCATGAAAACTTCGTTTTCTTTGACTTCACCTGTTTCCTTGTTATAAAGACGCACTAATACACGAAGGGGTGCAGCATAAGTTGCATCTCTTTCTTTGCACTCCTGAACAGTGTATTTCGGCTTCTCATCCATACGATAGTCAATAAACGTAAGGACAAGGTTACCCGAGTAATCCGTAATTTCATCGATATCACGGAAAACCTCTCTAAGCCCTACATCGAGAAACCACTTGTATGAGTTTTTCTGTACTTCAATGAGGTTGGGCATCTGCATAACTTCATTGATTCCGGCGAAACTCATTCGAGTGTTCTTTCCGAGCTTTACGGGTTTTACATTCGCCATAAGACACATCACTCCGTTCTATTTTAAATTCTCTTTTTACCGGGGTAAATCGGCTAAAAAAAGAAATAATTAACTGTCAAATTTTGGCATATTTTGCGGTTAAAAAAACCACCTCAGAACGCACGAATTCATAATATACCATTATTCTAGATTATACAGTATAACTCAACTTTTTTCAATTGTCAAGAAGAAAATTAAAATATATTTAAAACTCTAATTTTTTACAAGGTACCGGTTACCAGATCCCAGATGCCGGTTGTCAATATATAAAAGTGTTGCAAAGCCTATCATCCCTGTTTGCCTTGGCAAATAGGGAGGGGGACCGTTCTTCTTTGGGTCAATTAAATCTGTGTATATATTTCGGGTGATATGTTTTTAATTGAATACATTTCTGGCGGAATGGTGGTGGGTTGCCCCCATAAAGACACTCCTTCGTAAAAGTGTAGCAACATTACAATATTCGGAAGCGAAGCTTCTCCCTCACTTCTTCACTCTTCACTGAATAAAAAAAATCTCCCAATCCGAAGATTGAGAGCTTTCTTTATTCATTCAGTTTCTTTTTAACTTGTTTCATAACAAATATATACGCCGGTATCAGGAACAGGTCTGCTGTTGCCCAGGCAACAGGGTTAGCAACGCAAACCGCATCGTAACCGAGCCTGTTTACAAATCCGAAGCCCATACCGGCTCTTGCTACAAGTTCAAACACACCTGTGGTCATAGCAGTCATACTGTAGCCCACACCCTGAATTGAATTTCGCAACACAAAAAGCACCGCAAGTATAGGATAGAAATAGCTACCCATATTTATATATTGTTGTGCAAGAGTGATAACCTCTGTTTCACCTTTGTCAATAAACATAAGTGAAATATATGGTCCGAAGAATCTTGCCACAACAAATCCGATTGCCGAGTAAATAAAAGCAACAACAATCGCCCTTTTAACGCCTTTGGTTATTCTATCAAATTTCTTGGCACCCAGATTCTGTCCGCAGTAGGTTGCCATTGTGATACCAATTGTTTCTGCCGGAAGCACAATCATAAGCTGGGTTTTAGCACCTATTGTGAATGCCGCAATAATGTCAGCACCCAAGCCATTAATACAAGAAGAAAGCATAACCGAGCCGATTGCAGTTATTGAAAATTGCAAAGCAAGAGGAATACCATTTCTTAAAAGCTCTTTCACGAATTTAAAATCAAGAGCCTTGGTTTCTTTGGTTAAGCGTAATATAGGAAAGCTACGTTTGACATAAATAAGGCAAAGAACACCTGAAACAAACTGGGAAATAACCGTTGCAATTGCCGCACCCTTTACCCCCATATTGAAAACAATAATCAACAAAAGGTCAAGACCTATATTCAAAAATGATGAGAACAACAGGAAATAAAGAGGTGTTTTACTGTCGCCCAATGCTCTGACAACACTTGCCAGAAGATTATAGAACATTGTTGCACCTATTCCTGCGAATATAATTATAATGTAATTATATGCATCCTCATAAATTTCCGCGGGTGTGTTAAGGAGTTTTAACAAAGGATTTGTTAAAAGCACTGCGGCGGTTGTAAAAATTATGCCAACAACAATTGATGTATAAATTATATTGGCAACATACTTTTTTAGGTTCTTTATATCTTGTGCACCAAAACGCTGAGCAATGGGAATTGCAAATCCCGAACAAAGCCCTATTACCGAACCAACTATTAAAAAGTTAAGTGAACCAACAGAACCTACTGCTGAAAGAGCATTTTTTCCAACAAACTGCCCTACTATAATGGTATCTGCCATATTGTAGAACTGCTGGAAAAGGTTGCCTACCATTAACGGCAAACAGAATTTCAATATATTTTTTGTGGGACTCCCCACAGTCATATCCTTTACTTTAGCCATACCTACTCCAAACCGTAATGCAAAACGCAATATGCAAAAATGCAAAATTTCGGGGCGCAAAAATGCGCCAAATGATAATTTATAACGCTATCGTTCTATTTTGTGTTTATATATAAATTAAATTTCTTTTTTTAAATCAGTGTATGTGGTTTTACAAATTGAACCAAGAAGATTTCTGATTTCATTTAAGTCTGAACTCAAACTGTTATATTCTTTATCCGATATATAATCTGTTCTATTAAGAAGCATCAGCCAATACAACGTTTCTGTTGCTTCTTTTAAAGCAATGTTCATTTTAGAAGCAAAATCTGCTTTTGATTGTGCATTTTGTGCTTCAAAAACATTGGCACCTATACTGGTGCCACTTCTGGCAATTTGCTTAGAAATTGTATAATCCTTTTTTTCAGATGTCAGATACTTACTAAGATTTATAATTCTTACAGCAAAGGACAAACTCTTGTCCTTTACCTCATTTTTCTTTTCCATATTTTTCACCTTTCAAAATTATAAAATGCCGACCGCAGGTCCCATAATTTTGCATTTTGCATTTTGAATCTTGCATTTTAATTTATAACATCATACGCCATATCGGGAGAATCACTCATAATGCAGTCCGCACCTATTGAATTAAGATATTCAACCTCTTCTGCCTCGTTAATTGTCCAATACTGAACCGCAATATTGTGTCTGTGAGCGTAATTAATAATTCTGTCTGTATTAAGATAAATAAGACCTTGATACTCTGTGGGAATCTGCAAAGCTTCGTATTTGAAGAAATCAGCATCCACATCAATTCCATAGCTTGCAAAAAGATAGAAAACCAAAACTTCAGCAATGCTTGCAGAACGAAGCATATCAGGATAATTTTCATCTGCATAAGCAGTAACCTCGGGATTGAATGTACCAAAAACAACATCGCCCAGAAGGTCTTTTTCTTTAAGAATTCTGTAAAGCTCATCGCAAGCCTTTTTACCATTTTCACCTGTATCCTTGATTTCAATTATATATTGAAATTCGCCGTTGCTTTCAAGGTAATCAAGAACATCTTCAAGAAGCACCGCACGAAGCTCATCGGGAATATCATCCCCTCTTAAGCTCTCGTATGGAAATTCACCATCTGCATTCTGGAAATTCTCACCGAAATTCAGCTCACGAAGCTCTTCATAAGTTTTCTCAGAAGGCTTCACACCCTCTTCTCCAAAATGCTCTGCAGAGTTTGTTGTTCTGTCAAGAGTGCTGTCATGAAGAAGAATGAGCTGACCATCCTTTGTTATATGCAAATCGAATTCATATATATCAACATTGAAATCTTCACTTTCAATGCAGTGCTTGAATGCTGCCATTGTATTCTCAGGAGCAATATCTTTACCTGAACGGTGAGCAGAAACAAGTGCATTTTTCTCTGTTATGTATGGATTAGTAATATCTTTTGCTTCAGCTTTTTTACCGGGCTCATTTTTGCACATATAAACGGGTATAACAATAAGCAAAGCAAAAACAATTGCAATTGCAACAAATGCTTTAATCAATCTTTTAAGAAATTTCTTTTTAGTTTTTCTTTTCTTTTTACAGAACATACTTGCACCTCTTTCTAAAAAAACACAAATCAACAATAAAATTTATCACAGCGTTCCCCTTTTGTCAACCATAATGGAGTTAAGTTTATAAATTATTTAAACTTGAAATATCTATATATAATATAGTAAAATAAAAACATACTGAAAATGTAGGTGATTTTATGAAAAAGAAAACTTCTGTAAGAACAAAATTCATCCGCACCGCCACAAAAGCAGCATTACCCGCCTTGCAGGTACTTTGTTCACCACCCAAAATTGAAAATATAAAAAGAGCATTATTTATCCAACCCCATCCGGATGATAACCAGATTGGTGCCGGTGGAACAATTGCTTACCTCGTTGATAAAGGTGTTGAGGTTTATGAGCTTACAGTCCTTGACGACCGCTACACAGACCTTACGTATTCAGGTGAGGGCTATACAGTACGCCAGAAGGAAGCCCTTGCCGCACAGAAAAAACTTGGTATGAAAAACGCAGGTTTTCTGGGATTTGGTGACAGAACAAGAGCCACATCAAGAGAAATTGCAGATAAAATTACTCCAATAATAAGAGAAATCAAACCTGATGCAATTTTCACTGTAGACCCCAACCTTGCAAGTGAATGTCACGAAGACCATATCAAGGTCGGTAACGCAGTTAAATTTGCGTTTATGGATGCAGGTTTTGACTTCGTGCCTGAATTTGATAACGGCAAACCAAGAAAAGATACTCACGGAGTTTTCACAATTGGTTTCTATTATACCGATACACCTAATACAATTGTTGATATAAGCGATTTTGAGGATTTGAAATTTGAAGCAATCAACTGCCACGAATCTCAAAAGGATTTGGCACTCAACGCAGCCCTCAGAATCCAGGACCAGTATTTCGCCCAAGGCACCGACTACAAAGCAGCAGAGGTTTTAAGATTACAGAACAAATTACATTCGCATTGTTTCAATTTGCCGATTGAATAAAAAGCCACCGGTCGCCAGCCACCAGCCACCAGTTTAGCAGACAGCGGATAGCATATAGCCGTTAGCAATTAGTAAAAATAATGCAAAGCCTATCATCCCTGTGCGTAAGCATAGGGAGGGGGACTGCGTTAGCGGTGGTGGGTTGCCCCGTCCCCTCTTCACTTTGTAAAAGTAATGCAAAAAAGTTTATCGGTCAGGAGTAATTTTACTTAAAATTTACTTCTGACCGAATTTGTTTTGCTTAATATTTATCTTTTATTTTCTTTGCATTTGAATATGCACTATATGTTTTACTCTTATATGCTTTCACTTTATATGTATATGTCTTACCCTTCTTTGCCTTTTTATCTGTATAGGTTACTTTTGAATTACCCTTTACAGTTGCAATTTTCGAGTAAGAGCCCGAACCTGTTTTGCGGTAAACCATATAACCATCTGCACCTGTTACCTTTGACCACTTAAGTGTGATACCACTCTTTGTGCTCTTTGGTGTGCTCAAGGTTGTATCTGCAAGATGATAAATTGATTTTGAGCTTGAAGAGCTTGAGCTTCCTGCTTCATTTACCGCTTTAACAATGTAATAGTATTTCTTACCTGATTTTGCTTTCTTATCAGTATAATAAGTTTTGGTTGTTGTACCGATTTTTGAATATTTACCACTACTACCTGTTTTACGGTAAACATAGTACTTATCTGCACCGCTTACCTTACTCCATTTTGTTAAAACACCATGTTCTGTGTTTTCAATTGATTTAAGCTTGGGTTTACTGCATTTAAGCTGTGCAATTTCTGCAGTTTCAACTGTTTCACCACATTCGGTGCACTCTTTGTGTTTTTTGCCAACAGAATTTACAGTTGCTTTTTTATCTATTTCCCAAGAACCTGCTGTATGACCTTGAGCTTCAACAACTACTTGTGCTTTAATCACTATATTACATACTGAACAATGCTTACCTTCAGTAAGTCCGGATTGGGTGCAGGTTGCTTCAATCTTCGCATCTGTTACTTCTGTATGTCCTTTTGCAGGAATAATACTCTGTGCAACAATCACTTCATTACATACTGAACAATGCTTACCTTGAGTAAGTCCGGTTTGTGTACAGGTTGCTTCAATCTCCGCATCTGTTACTTCTGTATGTCCTGTTGCAGGAATTGTTGATGTTTCAAGTGTTTCATCACAATCTATACATTCAATATGCTTTGAGCCATCTTTTGTACAAGTTGCTTGTGAATCTATAACCCAATCAGTTTCTGTATGACCTTTTGCAGGAATTATTTCTTTTTCAAATATTTCGCTACAAACTGTACAAACCTTGTGTTTTGAACCTGCCATTGTACAAGTAGGTTCAACATCAATTATATAACTAAAAGAAGAATGTTTTTTAGCGATCAGGGGAGTCTGTTCTTCTTTTATTTCAGGAAAATCAACTAAAATTTGTTCCGCCAACGCCTTTGCACCAAGTGATAACGGATGAACTTTATCGGAAGAAAGCATACCATCAAACCACTCACTACCAACGTCGGTAGCACCCACTGCTGAAGCAAAATCAATATATCTGTATCCACTATTTTTTATATACTCATTTTTGAACGAATTGTTTACGGTAGGAGTGTTTGGTATTGTTGCTAAAATAGGCGTAACACCCTCGGCTTCGCAGTCTGCAATAAACGATTCAACACAAGCTTTCCAAGATTCATTTACACAGGTTGAACTGTCGCCGTCATTCATACCTAAACACCATACAGCATATTTTGGAGCTCCGTAAGTTATTAAGGTTTTCCAATCTTTATATAAGGCTCTTGATTTACCTCCGGGATAACCACTGTACATAGCGTTATCATATCCAAAACTTAAAATATGGTACGGCCATCTCGATGCCCCTGCTATACCTAAATAACTATCGCCAAAAATCCAGATACCTTTTGACAAATCATCACAATTCCACGTTAATGAAACATTTGAAAGTCGGCTATTAACAACCTCCATTTCTATCATTCCTCGGCAAACCGACCATAAGCATTCAGGTATTGTATATGTGCCATCGGAGGAAGTTACAGTTATTGATAATATATCAGAATTGTTGGCGTACATAGTAATATCAACATTACCAATAAGGTTAAGTCCATGTTCAACTGATAAATTTAATGTAGCAGAGGTTGTATAGTTATACACTTCAATCGAAGTACTATTAATAACGACGTACCCCGAGCCATAAACATTGTTACCATGGCGAAAAATAAGAGTATCCATATAATCAATGGTACCAGAAAATCTAAGTATTTTGTTCTTTTTAACACAATTTTCCCCAAGTTGTAATACATCACCATCAGTTAATTCAGTTGCGGCTGCAGCCATTGTATCAAGATGTATAAAGTTATAACCATTATCTTTTGCCCACCTTTCAGCCAAATAACCACTATATCCATAAACAGTAGTTAATTTGTTGCAATTTTCAAAAGCAGTATCAGAAATCGTGGTAACAGAGCGTGGAATTGTTATACTTCTAAGTGAATAGCAATAACTAAAAGCATTAGAGCCAATTTCGGTAATAGGTAAGCCATTATATGTACTTGGAATCACAACGTCACCCGTAACATCGGTGTTACATTTTTTCACTTGATACATCGTTCCATCTTCATTTATTTCAAAAGTAAGCTCCTCATCACCTACTGCACTTACCGTTAACGGAACACTTGTTGAAACACACAAAACCATAAGCAAAGATAAAAACAAACTTAATGATTTTTTCACAATAACACACTCCTAAGTACATTGTATGATAGTACACTATGAAGTATATTATCACAAATTAACGGAACATTCAATTATCAACAAAAATACACTTAGCGTTTTGTTCAACAAAAAAGAAGCTGTAAAAAAACTAATCGTTTTTTTACAGCTTCAAAAATCTTATTTCGCAACAATATTGATAATCTTACCGGGTACATAGATTTCTTTGATAATATTCTTACCATCAAGGAATTCTTTAACCTTTTCGTCTGCTTTTGCAGCGGCAATTGCATCTTCTGCGGTTGAATCCTTTGCAATAGTGATTGTTGCACGGAGTTTACCGCAAATCTGAACGGGAACTTCAATTGTTGCATCAACAGTTTTAGCTTCATCAAATGAGGGCCATTCTGCTACTGCAAGTAAACCTTCGCCACCGAGCTGTTCCCAAACCTCTTCTGCAACGTGAGGTGCAAAAGGACCAACAAGCTTAACGAATGTTTTAAGCTCGCCCTTTGTGATTGAGCCAACCTCATAAATTTCGTTAAGAAGAGCCATCATAGCAGCGATTGCTGTATTGAATTTCATATTTTCAATATCTTCGGAAACCTTCTTGATTGTTTTATGGAAAGAAACTTCAAGCTCTTTTGAATATTCCTCGCTATCCTTAACAATTTCAAGAAGATTCCATACTCTATCTACAAAACGTTTACAGCCTTTAACACTGCTTTCGCTCCAGGGAGCTGCCTTTTCGTAGTCACCCATAAAGAGAACGTAAGTACGAAGAACGTCTGCACCAAGTGCATCAACAACTTCATTGGGGTCAACAACGTTACCCTTGGACTTACTCATTTTTTCGCCATCAGGTCCAAGAATAAGACCCTGAGCAGTTCTCTTTGCATAGGGCTCATCAAATGGAACTTCGCCTAAATCATAAAGGAATTTGTGCCAGAAACGTGAGTAGATAAGGTGACGTGTAACGTGCTCCATACCACCGTTGTACCAGTCAATGGGACCCCAGTATTTGAGCTTTTCTTTATCTGCAAAAGCTTCTGTGTTGTGGGGGTCAATGTATCTCAAGAAATACCATGATGAACCTGCCCACTGAGGCATTGTATCTGTTTCACGCTTTGCAGCAGCACCACATTTGGGGCAAGTGCAGTTAACGTAGCTGTCAATTTTTGCAAGAGGGCTTTCACCATCTGAACCGGGCTGGAAGTTATCAACCTCGGGAAGACGAAGAGGAAGCTCTTCATAAGGAACGGGAACAATTCCGCATTTTTCACAGTGAACAATCGGAATGGGTTCGCCCCAGTATCTCTGACGGTTGAATGCCCAGTCCTTCATTTTGTACTGAACACCTTTTTCGCCAATACCCTTTTCGCCAAGGAATTCTACCATTTTTTCAATAGAATCCACTTTCTTTGTCATACCATTAAGGAAATCGGAGTTAACCATTTCGCCGTCACCTGTGTAAGCTTCAACTGAAATGTCGCCACCCTTGATAACCTCAATAATATCAATACCGAATTTCTTTGCAAATTCGTAGTCACGCTGGTCGTGTGCAGGCACAGCCATAATAGCACCTGTACCGTAACCCATCATAACATAGTCGGATATGTAAATAGGAATATTTTTACCGTTAACAGGGTTAATAGCCTCAAAGCCTTCAAGTCTTACACCTGTTTTCTCTTTAACAAGCTGAGTTCTTTCGAACTCTGTTTTCTTTGCACACTCTGCTCTGTAAGCCTCAACATCTGCCATATTGCCGATTTTTTCTGCATATTTGTCAATGAGAGGATGCTCGGGTGCCATAACCATAAAGGTTACACCGAAAAGAGTATCGGGACGAGTTGTGTAAATCTTCATTTTCTCGTCTGTTCCGTCAAGCTGGAAGTTTACGAAAGCACCTGTTGATTTACCAATCCAGTTAACCTGCTGAAGCTTGATATTTGGAAGGTAGTCAACCTTTTCAAGACCTTCAAGAAGCTTGTCTGCATATTCAGTAATACGAAGATACCAAACGTCCTTGGATTTCTGAACAATGTCACTATGACAAATGTCGCATTTACCGCCCTGAGAATCCTCGTTTGAAAGAACAACTTTACATGAGGGACAGTAGTTAACAAGAGTTTTGTCACGGAAAACAAGACCCTTTTCAAACATTTTAAGGAAAATCCACTGTGTCCATTTGTAGTAGCCCTCTTCAGTTGTGTCAACAACTCTGTTCCAGTCAAAAGAGAAGCCAACCTTTTTAAGCTGTGAAGAGAATTTTTCGATATTCATATCTGTAACCTTACGGGGATGAATACCTGTTTTAATAGCATAGTTTTCAGTAGGAAGACCATAAGCATCAAATCCAATGGGGAAAAGAACGTTATAGCCCTGCATTCTTCTTTTTCTTGAAATTACTTCAAGACCTGAATATGCTTTAATGTGACCAAGTCGGATCGTAGCC
>JAZNHK010000004.1:0-2151 GCA_045576915.1 Acutalibacteraceae bacterium | reverse complement strand
TACATGGCTGAAGTTTATAAAAATGTTACCGTTCCGTCAGAAATCGCTTTTATGACGGCACAAAGCTATTTTAATGACACGGTTTCCTCAGGCAAGGTTGAAATAACCATGGATATCAAGCAAAAGCTTGAGGATTATCACGTGGTCATCATAGAGGATATCGTTGACACAGGCAGAACTCTTTTTGAAATAGTCAAGATACTTAAGGCCCGCAACCCCAAATCCCTCCGTGTTATCACGCTTCTTGACAAGCCCTCACGACGTTTGGTTGATTTCAATGCTGATGTTTCCCTCTTTACTATTCCTGACCATTTCGTTGTCGGATTTGGTTTGGATTGCGGTGAATATTTCAGAAACCTACCCTATATCGCAGAATATAACAACGATGAAGAATAATAAAATAAAAATTAAATGAGCCAAAATAAATGATGTGTGGAAAAAAATTCCACACATCATTTTTATTATCCTTTAGGGTACGACCCTAAGTAATACTATTTTTAATTGTTATTACATGGTCACGAAAGCAAATTTTGCAATAAAGATAAGTGCAATAAGTGTTGCAATCAAATCCTTTTTAGTGAATTTGCCTGTGAAGAGAGTAATGAGAACATATGCGATACAGCCGATACCGATACCGTTGGAAATCGAATAGGTCAAAGGCATCATAATAAGGGTAAGGAATGCAGGAACAGCACTTCTTACATCCTTCATATCAACATTTGCAAAGTTCTTAAGCATCAATACACCGACAAAAATCAGTGCAGGTGCGGTTGCGCAAGAAGGAACGATGCTTGCAAGAGGTGTAAGGAAAAGACAAACAAGGAAGCAAAGAGAGGTTACCAAGCTGGCAAAACCTGTTCTTGCACCTGCTGCAACACCGGAAGCACATTCAACAAAGGTTGTGCAGGTTGAAGTACCTAAAACTGCACCGCCTACGGTAGCTACAGAGTCGCATGCCATAGCTTTATTCATGTCGATGGGGTCGCCGTTTTCATCAAGCATTCCTGCTTCGGTAGCGGCACCGTAAAGTGTACCAACTGTGTCAAACATATCTACGATGCAGAAAGATATAATAAGAACGATTGCGGAGAAGATGCCGCCGATGTGAGCGCCGTTAAACGCAAGGCTCCAAGCTTCTGCATTGAAGATACCGGTTACACCGATTTTACCGAAATCCTTGAATGCCTGTCCAATGGAGGATATATCAAATACGGGAACCTGCCATGTGGCAATGTAATAAAGCACTGCGGACGAAAGAACGCCGATAAGAACCGCACCCTTAACATCTTTCTTTGTTAAAACAGTAATAATGATAAAGCCAACAAAGGTTATAACAGCAGGAGCAATGCTTCTCCAAGCATCAAGCGCTGCAACTCCCTCTTGAGAGAAAGCACCGTTAATATCAACAAACTGAACGAAGGTGTATTGATTTGCTGTGATAAGACCTGCGTTCTTAAAACCAATGAATGCAATGAAAAGACCAATACCTGCAGGAATTGATTTTTTAAGACATTCAGGCATTGCTTTTGCAATATATTGTCTTGCACCTGTCACTGACAGAAGCAAGAAAACAACACCGGAAAGTAATACGATAACCATACCGGAATGGTAACCGCCGATAAGGTCAACCCCTGCAAAATATGCACCCGAAATAAAGCAGGTACAGAAGAAAGAGTTAAGACCCATACCGCATGCCTGAGCATAAGGCAATTTTGCATAAAACGCATACATCAAGGTACCGAAAGCCGCAATCAAAACTGACGCAATGAAAACCGAGTTCCATATTTGTCCTAAAACAGCAGAATCAGCACCAAGACCGGCAAGCCAGCCGCCTGAACCCTCGGCAGCGACCTGAGCAGGGTTTACAAAAATAATGTAAGCCATTGCGAAGAAGGTTGTAAGACCACCGACGATTTCTTTTCTGTAATTAGAACCACGTTCGGTGATTTTGAAAAACTTGTCCACGGAAATTCATCTCCTTATAAATATTTATACAATAAATATATTACATTTTTTGATAAAAATCAACACTTTATGAAAGATTTTTATTGGTTTTTCATATATTTATAAGTTAGATTTATATTTCGTGATATGTAAAATTTATCGGACGCATAGTTATGGTTTCTTCTATAATGATGTGTCTTTTTTTAA
>JAZNHK010000003.1:0-10156 GCA_045576915.1 Acutalibacteraceae bacterium | reverse complement strand
GATTTACACTCTCAACTGCGGAGGTTGAGGATATAATTTATAAAGGCAGAGAGCTTGAAGGGGTTGTTTGCGGTCAGGTTGTTTCGTTTGAAGCACACCCTGAATCTAAAAAACTACACCTTTTGAAAATTGACGCAGGTGACAGAATATATGACTGTGTTTGCGGTGCTCCTAATGTGGCACTTGGACAAAAGGTTGCTTTTGTAAAAGCAGGCGGAAGAGTGCCTGGACTTGAAATTAAGGCCTGCACAGTTGCAGGATATCCAAGTGAGGGTATGTGCTGTTCTGAGGCAGAACTTGGTATAAGTGATGACCACACAGGTATAATGGAATTTGATGAGGATATTCCGGTTGGAACAGATTTAAAATCCCTATATGCGATTGATGATGTAATATTTGAGGTTGATAATAAGTCACTCACAAACCGACCTGACCTTTGGGGTCACTATGGTATCGCAAGAGAATTTGCAGCACTTACAGACAGAGAGCTTAAACCCCTTCCCCTTTCCGACCTTGCTTATGAAGGTAACGATAAAATTAAAGTAACTGTTGGCAGAGATGACCTCGTTTACCGTTATTCTTGCGTAAAAATGGATAACATCACAAAGAATGTAAGTCCTATGGCTATGCAAATCAGACTTTACTACTGCGGTATGAGAGGTATCAACCTTCTTGCTGACCTTACAAACTACATTATGCTTGAAATGGGTCAGCCCACTCACGCATTTGACGCTAACAAGATTGTCGAAATCATTGTTGACACTGCCAAGGAGGATTGCAAATTCACAACTCTTGATAACACAGAGCGTGATATCACAACTGATACTCTTCTTATCAACAACGGCTCAACACCCGTTGCTATTGCAGGTATTATGGGTGGACTTGATTCCGAAATCGTTGGCGATACAAACGCAGTTGTTCTTGAAAGTGCAAACTTTGATGGTGTAAGCGTAAGAAAATCTTCTTCAAGACTTGGTCTTCGTACAGATGCTTCTGCACGTTACGAAAAAATGCTTGACCCTGAAATGACTGTTACTGCTGCAAAGCGTTTTGCATATCTTCTTCAGTCAATTGATGAGGGTGCAAAGGTCGCTTCACAGCTTACTGATGAATATGTAAGAAAATATCCTGAGATCAACATCACATTCAACAAGGCTTATGTTGATAAATACACAGGTATTGATATTTCAGAAGAAAGAATCCTTAAAACTCTTGTTGCTCTCGGCTTTGATGTTGAGAAAAATGGTGAAGACTTTGCCGTTAAAGTGCCCTCCTTCCGTGCAACAAAGGATGTTACCATCAAAGCAGATATTATTGAAGAGATTACCCGTATTTACGGCTATGATAACTTCAGCATTATCACTACAAAGAGTCCCTTGAAGCCCGTTAAGAGCTCCCCTGTTCGCTCTCAGAGTAACGAAATGAAGGATATTCTTGTTAAGCACTATAATCTCCATGAGGTTCACTCATATATCTGGTGTGACGTAAGAAAATATAAAAAGCTTGGTATTGAGGTTGAGGAAAACGTTAAGGTTCTTAATATCGAAAGCTCCGATAACGGTACTCTTCGAAACTCAATGATACCCACACTTCTTACTGCAGTTTCCGAAAACAAAGACTTTGGCGAAAGCTACGGCATTTTTGAAATCGGCAGAGTTGCTGCAGGTATCAAAGAAGACGGCACAGCAAATGAACGCAGACGTTTAGGCGTTGTACTTTTTGATAAAACAGTTTCTGAAAAAGAATTGTTCTTCAAAGCAGTTTCAATGGTAAACGAAATTTTCTTACAGATTAAGCACAAGGCTCCTACCCTTTCAAAGGTTGCTCCTGCTCACTCCTGGCAGCATCCAAAGAACACTGCAGAAATCGCTTGTGACGGCGTAAAGGTTGGTGCAATCAATACTCTTCACCCTGCAAACGCACAAAAGCTTGACAAAAACGGTGTTGCAGTCTGCATTGAAATTGATGTTGACGATTTCATCACTATTGCAGGTGACAACATTTCGTTTGAAGAACCATCAACTCAGCAGTCAACTTATTATGACCTTTCACTTATAATGAAAGAGGGCGTAACATTCGCTGACCTTTCAAAATGCTGGAACGAACTCGGTCTTGAAGAGCTTAACAGCGTTAAGGTTATTGACACTTATGAAAAGGATGGTGTTAAGAGCATAACCATTCGCCTTATCTTCTCTTCAAAGGAGAAAACTCTTGAAATGGATGAGGTTCAGGCATGGATTGACTCAATACTCGCAAATCTTAAAGAAATCGGTATTGAAATGAGAGCATAACCAATAAAAATTGTACTATTTAAAGAACTTTAAAGGAAAGTTTAAAGTTTATTGATAAATAACAGTTGTATTTTCATTATTTATCGTTTATAATAGTATTCATAGTTCACAGGAGGTGTTTATATGACAGATAAAACAATACAATTTACTATCAGCGACGAGCACGAAAGAGAGATGCGTGAAATCCTTGTGACCGTTTATAACTCTTTGGTTGAAAAGGGCTACAACCCCACAAGTCAGCTTGTAGGTTATATACTGTCGGAGGACCCTACCTACATCACAACTCACAATAATGCTAGAAGTCTTATTCGTAAGATTGACAGAGACGAGCTTCTCCAAGCTCTCCTCAAAGCATATCTTCACTGATAATTCTTATTCTCTAAGGAGTGTTAATTTTGGCTGATAATAAAAGCTTCTTGACTTATAAGGGCAAACCCCTTGTTCGTAAAGGCAACACAATTTACTATGGCGATATGAACGACCCTTATGTTACAATGCTTTCCGTTGTTGAATCCCACGAGGTTCACGGCGTTAAGATTGCAGACAAAGTTAAAGTTCAGCTCGTTAACACCAAAGAGGCTAATCCCCTTGCTGCTATTGAAAAAAGCACCGATAAAAACGGAATGTATGCAGCAATTGAAATAGCTTCAATCTGGCTTGAAAGAGCATTAAAAGCTTAAACAAAAAAAGCTCACTCAACTTGAACGGTTGAGTGAGTTGTTTTTTATTTGATTGTTGTATAAATCAGATGGGCTCTGTTAAAAAATCTTACAGGAAAAATACTGTTTCCGATTCCCCTGCTGACTATAAGAGTTGTTTCATCTTTGGTATAAACACCGCTTGTGTATTCAGGGAAAAAGCCTTGGTCAGGTGCTATCATACCGATACCGAACAATCGTCCTTGACCGCCGTGGGCGTGACCCGAATAAACCAAATCAAAACCATGTACAGAATAAACATCAAGCTGCTCGGGATGATGTGCCAGTAGAATATTGAACTCATTTTTGTTTATATCAAGAAACGAACAAAGGGCATCTGTTGTATCCTTTACTTCAAGTGAACTGCCACAATGAAAATACGGGTCATTTATACCACAGATATTAAAGCTATCACCATTCGGCAGTTCAATATTATTTATTTCGTTTCTTAAAACATTAACGCCCATAGATTTCAAATCTTCAATAAAATCATCAAAGGTAGACTGACTATATATACTAATATTACACTCGTGATTTCCCGTTACATAATATACAGGTGCAAGCTCTATAATTTCCTCAACAAAATCCAACGCTTTATCAATATCGGTTTTACTTTTATCAACCAAGTCACCGGTAATAAAAACAACATCAGGTTTTTGTTCATTCAAAGAAGCAAGAAGCTCTTTATTTATGAATTTGTTGTGGGTATTATGATAATCAGAAATATGTGCAATTTTATATCCGTTTTCAATATCCACCTTATCTGATTCAATTGTAAAATTTTCAATCGACAAGGTGATATTTCCCCAAATAGTAACTATAGAAAATACAACAAAGAGCGTCAGCATAACACATAACGCTCCTTTAACTATTTTTGAGTTGTTTTTCAAGAAAGCTTTTAATTTACCCATCAGAGAATTTCGCCGTTTTCAATAGCGTGAATCTGGTCAACGCGACGCTGATGTCTGCCACCTTCAAATTCAGTATTAAGGAAAACATCAACAAGCTCGCAGGCAAGACCGCCACCGATAACTCTTGCACCCAGACAAAGAGCATTAGCGTCGTTATGTACTCTTGTAAACTTTGCACTGAAATAATCGGAGCAACAAGCCGCTCTGATACCTTTAACCTTATTTGCAGCCATAGAAATGCCGATACCGGTACCGCAACAAAGAACTGCCTTTTCACATTCACCGCCTGTAACCTTCAGACAAGCCTTCTGTGCAAAAGCGGCATAATCAACAGAAGCATCTGAATCTGTACCGCAATCAATGTATTCAACACCTTTTTCAGCAAGGTATTTTTTGATTTCCTCTTTAAGCGGGTAACCTGCGTGGTCAGAAGCAATAGCTATCATATTAAAACATCCTTTCGGTTTATTTATTCTTATTCTTTAATTCTCTTTCTGCCTGAGAAAGCCTTAAATATGATGGTAAAAGTTCATCGGCAGAAATCGATGCGTTTTCATCATTTTCGAGGATTTCCGACGCAATCATACAAACAGAAGATGCACTCTGATATCTGATATTAAGTGGTGCAACGGAAACATCGGGTAACTCAGCTTTCATTTTGTTATAGCAAAGAAGAGCACCGTCACCGATAAGCATTATTCTGCCGTTAACGGATTTGAGCTGTTCAGTCAAATCTGCAATAGAAACAGCATCATCGGGTGTTTTCCTCTCCAAACCGCATTTACAGTCAAACTGAGCGGTATAAACCTGATTACAACGGGCATCCATAACCGCAACCGCGTAAACACCTGTATTTTCAAGTGGCTTTGCAATAACCTCAAGAGTAGAAAGTCCTAAGCACTTTTTATTAAGTGGTTGAGCAAGACCTTTCACCGCAGAAACACCGATACGAACACCTGTAAATGAACCGGGGCCCTTTGAAACTGCAAAGCAATCAATATCATCAACTGAAACGTGAGCGGTTTTAAGAACGTTATCAATCATCGGAAGAAGGGTCTGACTATGTGTTAACCCTGTGTTGGAAAAATCAACAGCCAGAAGCTTTCCGTCAGCGTACAACGCTGCACTTGCAGCAGTTGCTGTACTGTCAACGCCAAGAATCTTCATATTCCTCATCACCACTCATTCTCAAAACTCTGTCATTATCGCTCTTTTCCCGGGAAAACTCAATCTTAATGAGCTTTTCTTCAGGTAAGGCGTTTTCAATATTCTCGCTCCATTCAACAGCAAGAACACATCCGTTATCAAGATAATCAAATAAGCCTGTTGTGCATAAATCTTCAAAAGTATTTATTCTGTACATATCAAAATGACACAAAGGTATCTCGCCACCATATTCGTGAACGAGAGCAAAAGTTGGACTGGACACATCTGCTTTTACCCCCATTCCCCTTGCAAGACCTGCGGTAAAACGGGTTTTCCCCATACCCAGACCACCAAAATAAGCGACTACCTCGCCACCTTTTAAAACTGCACCTAATTTTTCACCGAAAAGCTCGGTTTCCTCAGGTGAACAAGAAAACACTTCAATCATAAATACCTCAAATAATAAATACCAGTTTGTAAACACTTGAAAATAACATTTAATATATGTATAATAACAATATTGTAAGATAAAATCAAGAGGTGCAAGACTTGAAAAAATATTTTTCCTTAACAAGAAGATTTATCGCTGAAACTGATAAACTTCTTCTTTTGCTTATTGCAGTGGCTTCAACCTTCGGCGTTATGATGGTTCACAGTGCAACCAGATTCCGTTTAGGTGAAGGCGAAACAATCGAACGAGATGCAATAGTTATGATTATTGCGGCAGTTATGGGCATTGTTATAACGCTGATAATTTCTGCAATTGACTACGAGCTGATAATGAAAATATGGCCAATAATAGGTTTATTCTGTGTCGGGATAATGGTTATAACCCTTATATTTGGTGTTGCCCCTGAGTCACGACCTGACTCAAAATGCTGGCTTCAATTCGGTTCAATCTATTTCCAGCCATCCGAGCTTGTTAAAATAGGCTATGTTATTACCTTTTCAATGCATCTTGAACTTTGCAAGGACAATATAAACTCTTTAAAATCCCTGTTATTACTTGGTATTCACGCGCTTATACCAATCGCTCTTGTTGTTCTTACAGGTGATATGGGTTCCGCTCTTGTTTTCATATTTATGACAATTGCAATGCTCTATTTTGCCGGACTTCATATAGGCTTTTTCGGTGCCGGAGGTATTCTGGCTGTTGCCGCATCTCCGCTTATATGGATGTATGTTTTTGACGAATACCAACGAACAAGATTTTTAGCCCTTATCCGTCCTGAGGATTTTGCAGATGAAAGCTATCAGCAAAGATTAGGTTTAAACGCCCTTGGTTCAGGAGGCTTCTTTGGTCAGGGCTATCTTAAAGGGACATACACTCAAGCCGGTCTTGTTCCAGAAAGAGAAAACGACTTTATTTTCACCGCAATTGGTGAAGAAACCGGTTTTTTCGGATGCTTGATTGCATTATCATTACTATTTTTTATCTGCCTGAAAATGATTAAAATCGGTAAAGAATCAAGAGAGTTTTCGGCACAGCTTGCCTGCTACGGTATAGCATCAATGATTGCAGCACAGGTTATGATTAACATCGGTATGGTGCTGATGGTTCTCCCCGTTATCGGTATTACTCTTCCGTTCTTCAGTGCAGGTGGTACAAGTACAGTTTGCCTTTATGTCGGTGTCGGTCTTGTGTTCAGTATATACAGATACAATCGTTCAAGAGAAACGGTTAATTTCAGGTTATCGAGAATTGCTTCGCCGTTCTCGGAGTATTAAAAAGCTGCCAGTCGCCAGCTGCCAGCTTATGTAAAGATAACTTTGTTGTTCTGAATTATTTATTTGCAAACTTAAACACTGTTATTTATTGTTCATATATAATTAAAAGGCGGTCCATATCTCTTCAATGAGAGATGAGGACACGCCTTTATTTTTTATCATAAATGTATTATTTTCTAAATTAAAACAAAAGTAAATTTAGAATAATAAATTAACTGTTATAAAACTGGTAGCTGGAGACTGCTGACTGGCGGCTAAAAAGCTGAATTACATTCAGCTTTTTGTAAGTTTCGCCATTTTCGCCATAACTTTTTTTGTTCCGCAATTGTCAAATGCTATTTCCAGAAGCATATCTCCACCCATAGCTTTTGCACTTACAATAAGTCCCTTACCGAAGGTTTTATGCTGAACTGTATCACCGACTTTAAAATCAAGTGTTACATTATCCGCAGTATTTCTTGGCTTAACAGAGCTGAAACCGCCATTAGCAAAACCACTTGCTTTGTTATCTCTTTTTTTATCTTTTGAATACATACTGCTGCCTGAGGATGAATAGCTCTTGGTTTCACTGCCATAAGATGAACCGCCAAAGGAACTGCCACCGTAAGATTTTTGCGTATAACCGCCATAGAAGGTCTGCTGAGGTGCATTACGCTCAAAATCGGTAAGCTCATCGGGTATTTCCGAAAGAAAGCGTGAGGGCCTTGTAAAGCTTGTATTACCAAAGAGCATCCTTGAACGTGCATTTGTAATATATAATTTTTCCTTTGCACGGGTTATGCCAACATAGCAAAGTCTGCGTTCCTCTTCAAGCTCAGTCGGGTCATACATAACCTGATTTCCCGGGAAAAGTCCTTCTTCCATTCCTACGATAAATACAACGGGAAATTCAAGACCTTTTGCAGAGTGAAGAGTCATCATAACAGTTGATTCTGATTCAGAATTATAGTTATCAAGGTCACTGAGCAATGCAACCTCTTCAAGGAAGCCGGTAAGAGTGCCATCCTCGTTTTCTTCCATATAATGCACAAGGTTTGCAAGGACTTCCATAACGTTAGCTTTTCGTTCTTCCGCAGTTTCTTTATCCAAATCAAGAGAAGCATAGTAGCCTGTTTTGGTTATTACATCATCAAAGAAATCCTGAATAGATTTTTCCTCAAGAGAAAGAGCAAGTGAGTTCAGAAGATTTGTGAAATCAAGCAATTTACCTGCGGCTCTTGAAAGCATCGGATAATCATTTGCGTTTGCGATTACGTTATAAAATGTTGTTCCCAAGCCATCAGCAATTGAAGCAGCGTTGTTGATTGTTGTTTCACCAATACCTCTTTTAGGTTCGTTTATAATTCTTCTTAAACGTACTGTATCGGATGGATTGGAAATAACTGAAAGATATGCAAGAATATCTTTAACTTCCTTACGGTCATAGAATCTGTGACCACCGATAACCTTGTACGGAACTGCATTATAAACCAAAGCACGTTCAATACTGCTTGACTGAGCGTTTGTTCTGTAAAGAATTGCAAAATCGGAAAACTTTCTGCCAAGGGCAACAGCATTAAGTATTTCATCTGCAACATAGCGACCCTCGTCACGCTCGTCAGTAAGGATTTTAACCTTGATTTTATCGCCACCCTCTTTTTCGGTCCAGAGAGTTTTGCCCTTTCTTCCTCTGTTATTCTTAATAACTGCATTGGCAGCATCAAGTATAACTGAGGTTGAACGATAATTCTGTTCAAGGCGTATTACAGCGGTATCTTCATACTGATTTTCGAATGAAAGAATATTTTCAATTGTTGCACCACGGAATTTATAGATACTCTGGTCATCATCACCAACAACACAGATGTTTCTGTAACCGTTAGCAAGAAGTGATGTGAGAACATACTGTGCGTGGTTAGTATCCTGATACTCGTCCACCATAACATATCTGAAACGACGCTGATAGTATTCGAGCACATCAGGATTCTCTTTCAAAAGCTTAACAGTATTAACAATGATATCGTCAAAGTCCATTGCATCGGCTTTTTTGAGCATATCCTCATATTTTTCAAAAGCCTGTCCGATAAGCTTTTTATTTGTGTCAAAGCCTGCAGAATCAACATAATCAGCAGGCGTCATCAAAGAATCCTTTGCTCTACTGATTTCATTAAGAACATATTTTACAGGTAAACGCTTTTCGTCAATATCAAGAACTCTCAATACTTCCTTCATAACACGTTTAGAATCATCTGTATCATAAATTGTGAAGTGCTTTGAAAAGCCTATTCTGTCACTATCACGACGAAGAATACGAACGCAGCAGGAGTGGAATGTGCTTGCCCACACATCGTTCCCCTTTTCACCTAACATAGCTTCAAGACGGCTTTTAAGCTCGTTTGCAGCCTTATTCGTGAAAGTGATTGCAAGAATCTGCCAGGGCTGAGGTGCATCCACACTTAAAATAGACTGGACTCTGTCAGGAAGTGTGCCACCATTTTCAATATAATCCTCCAGAGCAACCACATCATCCTCAGTTGGTGCTCTGTATGAAAAATCAGAATAATATGCGTTACCATATTTTATGAGATAAGCAATTCGGTTAACAAGAACTGTTGTTTTGCCACTACCTGCACCTGCAAGGATAAGCACAGCTCCGTTTACGTTGAAAACTGCACTTTTCTGCATATCATTCATTCTTGAAAATTCTTTTTCAATAAGTTTTTTTCTTAATCCGTAAAAATCCATAGTACTCCTAACTATTCTCAATTAAAATTCTTTCGATTTCTATAATGGTTATATATACACTTCTATTTATATTCAGGATTGATGAATATAAAGCATATTTTACAAGCGGTTGCTCGGCTTTACAATGAAGTGCATCAACAATCCTTTTTTCAATTCTTACCTTATCTGCGTTTAAAGTTTTAATAACACCGTGGCATTGTTCAAAAAGATTTAAATTACTTTTAAAATACTTCAGGCGGAAAAAGATTTTATTCTGTAAGCTGAAAATCGTAGCCATACTCCGAAGCTCTTCCTTTGTATCGGTTTTTGCTAATCCGAGAAGTTCATTCAAAGCAAATATATAATTCATTTCCTCTGTCAAGCTTTCTGCCAAGAAGAAAATATCACCCCGTTCAAGCGGAGTAATAAAATCATTTTTCAAATTATTTATAATTTCACTTTTTTCTGCTAAAAAGGTTATTCTGTTTGCAGAAAAATCCAAATTATTAAGGCTCTTTTCAAAAATTTCAGAAACAGCTTCTGATAATAAATTTAACGTCTTGAAATAATCGTAGGATTTTTTCAAGAAATCACCCATAAAGTTTTTATTATTGCTCTCATCTACAAAGGGAACTACTTTACGGGGCAACCCACCACCAAAAATGGTGAGTTAAATCCT
>JAZNHK010000002.1:0-29299 GCA_045576915.1 Acutalibacteraceae bacterium | reverse complement strand
GTAACCAAACTTGGTACCTGTATTTTTTACGAGTGTAAAAAACTAAAAACCATAAATTATCCCCTTGGATTAACAACAAGTGAAACAACGGGGTATCGGAATTATTGGGGTCCGTTTTATGGTTCAAGCATAGTAACGGTAACAGTTCCTGACGGGGTTACAAGGATTGTAGCTGATACATTCAGGGAGTGTGCAAGTCTTGAAAGTATAGTATTACCTGACAGTGTAACAACAATTGAAGACGCTGCATTCTACAATTGTACGGAACTTTATGAAATCAGGTTTTCCAAAAATCTTGTAACGATCAGTGATTATGCCTTTTATGGTTGCAAGGGCTTCAGAACCCTTGATTTCAACGAAAACCTTGAATCAATTGGCGAATATGCTTTTTCCGGGGCAGATGGTCTTGTGAGCCTTGTTTTAAACGAGAATCTTGTCACTCTTTCAGCATATTCCTTTACAGATTGTGAAAATCTGACTGCTGCAAGAATACCGGAATCTGTAACAAATTATGATGTTAACGCTTTCTACAACTGTCCAAAACTAACTATTTATTGCTATTCCGACTCTGCTGCTCATATGGCTCTTGAAGATTCAACGTATGCTTATTATCTTCTTGATGGTCATGAGCATACATATGAAATAAATATTGAACTTCACGCAAGCTGTATTAAATATGGTTCAGAGATTCTTACCTGTACTGATTGCGGTTATAATTTTGTTCGCATGATTGACGCTTTAGGACATGAGTATGAGGTTTCAAGCGATGGCAAGGGACACGCTGTTTATACCTGCTCAAGATGCGGTCATTGTTATTTGGAGGGTAAAGGTGACATTAATAATGATGGTATTATGGAAATTGAAGATTTTCAATTGGTAGTAAATATCGCTTTAGGTGAAATTGCCGTTGACCCCGAAATGTTGTTCAGAGCCGATATGGATGATGATGGAGTGGTTGATGTTCTTGATGTTGCCATTCTTGAAAAAGAAATTCATAGGTGAATATCATATGCTGTTGAAACCCTGATTGTTCAAACGAATAAAAAGAACAGGATTCAGTCCGAATTTGGACTGAATCCTGTATTTTAATTTGTTTTTATTACGGCAATTAAACGTTTGCATCTGTTTCTGCTCTTTTTTCGTTAATTTTTGCAGTAATATCTTCCATATATTTACCGTGGAGCTTGAATTTCCATGTGTAAATTATAAGTGAAAGTGTAATGAGAATTATGGGGGCTACGAGCATCATAAAGCTGATAGCAGATTTAACCTCTTCGCTATTCTGGGCGTGGAGGTTTTCGTTATATTTGGAAATCTCAAGACCCGAGAAAAGAATAATTGTCTGAATGGTGTAAGCCATTTTCTGCAAAAATCCCTTCATTGAGAAGGTGATGGATTCAGAGCGGAAGCCCATTTTGATTTCTCCGTAGTCAACAATATCTGCAAGGAAAACTGTCTGTGACACGAACATTGATGCAACACCGATTGATGCCACAAGGTAGCAGAAATTCATAGCCATATAAGAGCCGAAGCTTTTAACACATATACCCATTGTTGCAAAGCCGATAATAGCAAGGCAAAGGGATACCTGATAGCATCTTCTTCTGGACATAAACTTTGTGAGTACAGGCACAACACCAAGACCTAAAACAGAGCCAACCGCACCGATAATGTTAAAGGTGGATTGCTTTGCCGGGTCACCTGCAACAACATCAAAGAAATAAACCCCAACGCCTGAAATCATATACCATCCTGCATTTGAAAGCATAGCAAAAAGCATAAATATAAGAAGCTGGTCATTGTTCTTTGCAATGTGGAACATCTTTTTGACTGTGAATTTTTCAGGTTGTGTTGTAATATGTCTTTCTTTAGTGTTTAAAACAGAAAGAGATGAGAAACCAACAAGAGCACAAGCACAGATAATAGCCCAGAGAGAATAACCCTTTGCATCTGCAATTTTTTCGCCGTTATAGGTAGCCTCACTTAACATGGGGAGCATAACCGGGGTGAGAATTGAAATAATTCCCTGACCTAAGCCCGAAAAGGTTCTGGCAACTGTTGCAATTAAGCTTCTTTCCTTCGGGTCACTTGTGAATGAGGGAACCATTGACCAATAAGGGATATCTGCCATTGTGTTTGTCATACCCCAGCCAATATAAAGCACCGCAACATAAATGTAAAGAGGGATACCACCAAGCTCAAAGCCCGGGTTTGAGAATAAAAGTGAAAGAACCACCGCATTACAGCAGGAGCCAATAAGAATCCAAGGGCGGTATTTACCCATTTTTGTTTTTGTGTTGTCAACAATTGTGCCCATCATAGGGTCGTTGATACCATCCCATATACGGGCAACAGGAGTCAAAAACAAAAGGAATTTTTTGTTGAGATGCAGAATATCAGTTAAATATTTTGCAAGGTACGAGTAAAAAAGTCCGTAGCTTAAATCAAGACCAACTGCACCAACACCATATGAAAGCATATTCTTGAGTTTGCCTTTTTTCATTTCCTTTCCCTCCGAAAAAAGAATAATATATCTTAATTATACCAATTGAAATCCATTATGGCAATATAAAAAAACAAAAGTGATACCAACTAGTATCAGTTAGTATCACTTTTAAATGACTTACATCTCAACAGGCTTGATGTTAAAGCAGAAGCTTAAGGATTTTTCATCAAAGAGTCTGTTGTTTTCGTCATTGTTCAGAGAGCTGTCCTCGCTTAAAGCGTTGAAACGGGCGTCAATGTTGAAGATTGTGTAAGGCTCTTTTTCTAATTCGAAATCGTGTTTCTTTTCTGTTAACTGCTCTGCAGAATAGTGAGAGGCATTGAATGAAAATTCCTCTGCACCCATTGAGCCTGTAACGAAGAGAGCATTACCGCCATTCTTACCAACAGCAACTCTTCTTGTTTTAAAGTGAGAAGAATTTTCCTGCGGACGGATGTAGTGAACGAAGTTATCAGTAACTGTCAATTCATATTCACCGAAGCGACCTGCCTTGTATCTGTCGGGATAGGTTTCTGTTTCGCCAAGACCAAAATATCTGATATTCTCAAATTCCTCATTCATAAGAAGCTCAAGACCGAGGCGGGGAATAAGAGGTGCGTTTTCGCGGATATCACCTGAAAGAGCAATATCAACAGAACCGTCACCATTGAATGTGTGAGTAAGCTTACCTTTTAAAATCGGGGGATTCGCAGGACCACCGAGAGCAATTTCACAGTAAATGGTAACCTTGTTGTTGCTCTCTTCAATTTCGGTTGAATATGTTTTCTGTGCAATGTGGTCAAGGTGGTTTGCAACCCATTCATCAACAGAGCCTCTGTTGTATGCAGGTGCGTGCCACATTTTGAATTTAACAGGAGCTTCAAGGAATTCCTTGCCGTCCTTCTTAATGGAAGAAAGTCTGCCGTAGGGCTTGTCGAAGGTGTATTCAATATCACCGCAGGTAATAACTGCATACCTGTCAGCTTCTGCAAGAACAACCTTGTTACCGTCTTTATCTGCAACTGCTTTTTCGGTTGCAATTTCAAACTGCAAGAAGCCGATTTCGTAGCCTTTTTCCGCCCAGGGTGTGTCATTCTTCTGGTGGATTGTAGCAGTTATGAAGCAGTCACCTGAAAGCTCAAACTCTTTTTCATCAAATAACTTGTATGTAGCAGAGCCTTGTGGTGCAATTTCAAGTGTGTCAATTTCACCCTCTGCAATAACCCTTTCGTTGGATGTAAGCTTCCATTTCAGTGAAAGGTCGGAGAGGTATGTAAAGTAACGTACACTCTTAACAGTCATTTCGCCATTTTCGTAGGTTGCTCTGAAGGGCTCGTAAACCTTTTTCATATCAAAGTAACCGGGACGAAGACTTCTGTCAGGGAAAACAAGACCATCAAGACAGCAGATTCCATCGTTGGGGAAGTCGCCGAAATCACCGCCGTAGTAGTAACGGGGCTTACCGTTTTCATCGGGAATATTTATAGCGTGGTCAGTAAGCTCCCAGATACAACCACCGCAGAAATTATCGTATTTATCAACAAGCTCCCAGTAATCGTAAACGTCACCGGTGGACATAGAGCAAACATATTCGCACATATAGAAGGGCTTGTCATATTCTTCATTCTGGCAGTAATCGTCAATGTAAGGCACACTTGCATACATTCTGCTTTCAACATCGGAAATATCCTTGAAGCATTCGCCTTCGGGAACAGCCTTGAATTCAAGGTGAGAGTTTTCGTAATGAACAAGTGCGTTTTCGTCACGGGATTTTATGTAATTTCTCATAGCTCTGTGGTTTTTTCCGCAACCGCTTTCGTTACCGAGAGACCACATAACAACACATCCGTGGTTTTTATCTCTTTCAAAGAGTCTTGCAGCTCTGTCAACATAAGCAGCTTCCCATTCATCAATAGTTGAAAGCATTGACCAACGCATCCAATCCCAGTCTGCATCTGTGTTGAAGCCCATACCGTGAGTTTCAATGTCTGCCTCGTCAACAATATAGAAGCCAAGAGCTTCGCAAAGGTCCAAAAATCTTGGGTCGTTGGGATAGTGAGAGGTTCTGATGCAGTTAACGTTTGCTCGTTTTAAGAGAAGCAAATCTTCAACCATCTGCTCGGTTGTGACAACATAGCCGTTAAGAGTTGAATCGTGGCGGTTGATACCGCGGAGCTTAACGCCCTTGCCGTTGATAAGCAAAACCTTGTTTTCAATTTTAATTTCAGAAAGACCAATCTGGAAAGGAACAATTTCATCCTCTACAGTAAGGAAAAGAGTGTAAACATAAGGCGTTTCGTCATTCCACATCAAAGGATTCTGAATTTCAATTGTGAATGTGGAATCTGCACTTTCGCTTGTAGCAATAACATCACCCTTGGGAGAAGCAAGGCCATAAAGAATGGGAGCACTTCCTACCAAATCACATTCAACAGTAAGAGTTGCGAGAGAGTAATCCTCATTGAAGCTCTTTCTTATATAAACATCTTTCAAGCGGTTTTTACTACGGGAAAGAATATAAACCTCGCGGAAAATACCTGAAAGGCGGAAATAGTCCTGGTCCTCAAGATATGAGCCGTCACACCATTTAACTACAACAACAGTGATTCTGTTTTTGCCCTCAACAAGATATTTTGAAATATCAAATTCACTTGTGCAGTGATTTACCTGACTATAACCAACAAATTCACCATTGATTAAAAGATAGAAGCAAGAGCCAACACCCTCAAAGGTGATGATATTATCTCTTTCAAGCATTTCGGCACTTACTTGGAATTCCTTAATGAAAACAGAGCAAGGGTTTTCATCAGGCACAAAGGGTGGGTCTGTTGGAAAAGGATATTTAAGGTTTGAGTAAAGAGGAGAATCGTGCTCAACGCCCTCATAAAGCTGAATGTTACCGGGCACCTTTACCAATGGTAAATCCTTTTTATCAAAATCTGCAGTAAGATAATTTTCGTCCAAATCTTCAAAGCTTTCGAAGAACTTAAAGCTCCAGTCATCACCGCAAAGGTTTGTTAAATAATAAGATTTGTTTCTGTCGCCTGAAAGTGCATCCTCAAGGTTGTCATAGGGGATGAAATATGCACGAGGGCTTTCGCAACCAATATGCAAATCCTCAAGGCTTTTGTGATATGGTTTGAATTTCATAAAAACTCTCCTTTTAGTAAAGATAGTGAGAAAACTATCATCCCTGTTTTGTTGCAGACAAAATAGGGAGGGGGACCAAAAGCAACGCTTTTGGTGGTGGGTTGCCTCGTTACCTCTTCACATTATAAAAGTAGCACAAAACAACTTGAGTAAATAATACCATATAAATATAAACTATACAATAAAAAAGGAAAAATAAAGTGTTTTTTATAGAAAAAAGAGGCTGAAAAAACGTGTTAGTTTTTCAGCCTCTTTTGTGGGGATAGGAAAAAAAGATGCAGAACGAACAAACTGAGCCCCAATAAGGCTTTAGTCTTGTTGGGGTTTGCCCGAAGGCGTACAAAGGTACGTCGAGTGGCGAAGTTTGTTTGTAGCATAAAACATTGTTTTTTTCTGCTACCTGTAGTTTTGGTATATTTTTATGGGCTTTTATAGGTTGTTTATACCTATTCAATCAATTGTCTTATATTGTTTTATGCGGTCTACGCTTTTTTTACATCCCCTTTATGGTCTGAACAATCGCCTTATAAGGTATACAACGCCACCCACCAGCAAGGCGATGGGTATTAAGCCTACTATAACTTCCGTAATGGCACTTAATATTGCCACTCTGCTCACCCATATAACGATACCCGCACAAATTACTAATATGTAAGGTAAAAAACGCCTTATCCAATACCATGGAATGTGAATGGGATGCCGGATACGAAAGTCATTGAGACGAAATAGTCCGTTGCGAAGAGCATTAAAAAATGCTTGTGAATTGCGACGGCTATTAACTCTTGGTTGAGCGGGTGCTGTATCATCAAATAGATTGTCATTATAAGTCGGTTGGGGTGAAGCTGTATTTGTCTGAACCGGTATTTGTGGTTGCGCCTGTTGGGGTTGAATCGGTTGTTGCGGTTCAATGTAAGTTCTGGTAATTGTAGGTGCTTCAACCGGAGGTATACGGAATTGGAGGTCATCAGGATTATCAAAGAAGCTGCCGGTATGAGATGTGGTTTCGGTATTTGTATTACTAGTGTTTGCAGTTGTGTTTTTTTGTGGTTTCGGTCTTGGGGTAGTTGTAGCGGTTGGAGTAGCCGGAGGAGCGACCGTGTTATTATCAGCAGCTCTGCCGGTTGTGGTGGTGTTGTTGCCGGACTCAAACATAGCCCGGATTTCATTAAAGGTTTTATCATCAGCTCCCGAAGAAGATGATGCTTGGGAGCGTTTGTAGCCTGTAGCTGTGGTGGGAGTTGGTGATGGGGTTGAGACCTGTGAAGCTCCATTCTTTTTTGCTCCACGTAAAGAATAACCTCTTGATAATAAAATATCATCAGTAAGGTTATCTGATACTAATTGGTCGCCACATTTAGGGCAGTTTGCATGTAATTTGGGGTAAACTACTTTACAAGCTTCGCAATAAAAAGCCATATTTTCACCTTCTTTTTATGTTTGTTTATCTAAGATTGAAATTGTTGACAAGAACAGGGTATTGTTCGCCCTGTGTAAAAATCAGAGCACCGTTATGTAAATCAGTGAGCTCGTTTACTCTGACGCTTCTCTCTTCCTGTTCAACCACATTATGTCCTCTGGAGAATGTAGGGAAGAGATGAAAAGCCTGTCTGCTTCGTTCCTGATGATTGGTGGTTACTCTTCTATAATATGTGGCAGTAGCCTGAGAGAATAACTCTGCTTCTGCAGCACTGGAACATTGAAGCGCGATAACATTCCGATATTGGCTTGTTAATTGAGCAAAGTCTGTTGAATCTGTTGAGATAAAGCTGGTTGGAGAGCCTGAAAGTATAGCTGTGCGGTAATTAAGTTGAGCATGCTCGTTCAGGAATCTTGTTCTCATTCTTTCGCTTCTTGATAAATTTATTCCGCTTTCCATCAGGAAATAGGGGATTCTGGCTTCTGCAAGTGCTTGTAATTCGCAATCAATATAATCAAGAATTTCAGGAACGGAGTTGGGAACATATATGGAAATTATATGGCGGTTGATAACTGATTCGTATATGCTCATACGGGTGTGCCTGGTTGCACCTCGGGGTTGCCACAGATAGCGTTGCATAAGTGTTCTGAATTTTTGCACTGCATCTCTGACGGATTGTTGAACATTGCTGTCGGAAAGTCTGGCTTTAAGTTGGCTTCCCATATCAGCAGGCAGATAATTCAATACCGCTTCTTCCAATTGGTTGTATGTCATTTGTGTCAATTGCACAAGCAGGTCAAGGTTGTATGGGTAGTTGCCGAAATTACCCGGTGAAAGCTTGAATTGATATTCCATTATAGCAAGATAATCTGCAAGTCTTGCCCTTATGCTGTCAACATTTGGGGTGGTTAACCCGTCAGAGCTTGGCGGAACAATGATATCCAGTATTGACGCTTCACCAAGACCATATAAAGGGTCGTAGTTAAGATGCTCCTGAGTGATGATTCTGTTAGGGTAATAAAGTTGAGTGTTGGTGCCGTTACGTTGTATTGTGTTAAGCTGGTCAGCAAGAAACGGGTCATCGTGTATAAAAACCACACCCACAGTTCCTACACATTGTTGCACTGCGTGTAAGCCGATCGTTGACCTTTGGTCAGTAGTACCGCAGAATACAGCAAAATTTGAGGGTAACTGACCTGCAGGCATCAATTGATTAAGCGAAAAATTTCTTGCAAGAGTTATTTGTCTTTGTCGATTTATATGTGCCATAAAAACCTCACCGGATTATATGATTATGTGTACGGGTCTTTTTCAAAATTGAACATAAACGGAGAGTCCTGAGAAGCCAGCCCCACAATAGCCTGGCCACGCTTGAGCTTCTGTATATCCCAATGCTCAACGGTGTTGCCGTCTCTTTCTCTGTCTACGGGCTTGTTGTTGGGGTCATAGTATCTGTAGGATGTAACATTGGGACCGAATAATTTAACTATATAGTCCCTGCTTTCGTGGTCAGGTGTTTTGAATGCAATTACCGAGCCGAAGCCACCAAGAATTACCTGACCCTGTTCCTTGCCGTAAGCGGCGTAAATCTGGTTTGTGCTCTGTAAACCTGCAATAACCGATACTTTTTTGGAACGTCCGAAGTTAAGTGCATCATCAAGGTGAGAAAGCTTAGGTAAAAGCTTTAATTCGTCAAGAATAAGGTGGGTTCTTCCGTTTGCATTTTCGCTGAGAGCTTCTTTGAGTGCGAGGTCCACAAGCAGAGAATACATAGGTGTTAAGGATTGTCCGGTTGCCATATCATATTCAATGAAAATTGCTTTACCGTTCTTTTCTCGTATAGCCTTTCTTATGGAAAAGCCTGTTTCGCCTCTGGGAGGTTCTAATGCGAAAATTCCTTTGAAATTGTTTTCTACCATACCTCTCAATTCAGAAAAAATACCCGCAGCCTGATTGTTTTCGCCAACACCGAAATATGTTTTGTTACCTTTGAGGTCATCATATAAGCTGAAGTATTCAGCCAATTTGTCCGGTGTATTGCCAAGCAAAAATTCACGTAAAAACTTGTTGTTTAATTTGTTGTGCCATTGAGCGTAGTTGTCACGATATCTGCGGATAAAGTATATAAGTGTATTTTTAAAAATGAGCTTTGCGGTATCTGCAAAGAATGGTTGGGTTGCAGAGCCACGGCCTATAAACAATTGCTTTGCTATTTCGTCTGCGTTGTTTTCGTAATCCTGAGGGTCATCGCCGTCTGCCATAACCTCTTCAAAAACATTCCAGATTTCACTTTGTTTTCTGAAGCGTTTGCTGTTTCCTATAACATAATCGTTGGACTTGAAAAAACCATGATGCCGGTAATAGTCGGCTTTAGTATCAAAAATAAGGAAAACTCCGTCATCACGCTGGTAGGGGCTTGATTCCCAGTTTCTCAATTGACTAACAGCCTGGGCAATAACATTTGTTTTACCGAAGCCCGAACCACCTAAAAACAAAACGTGTTGAAACAAGCTCTCGTCATCAATCCCAAAGACCTCAGTTTTATTGGAGTTTCGGAATAACAGGTGGTGACCATTATTTGTTCTTATGTAATTTTCATTATGTACAGAAGTACCATATAAAATTTTATCGCTCATTATTATACTCCGGATTTACTTTTTATTCTATGGACTGACCGCCATCGTTGGATTGTCCGCCATCGTTGGATTGTCCGTCGGAATCACTTGAAGAGTATCCCGAATCTGCTATGGAGTAACCATCGTTACTGTTTTCGGCACTGTAGCCGGAATCAATAGTGGAACCATCGTTTTCTATTGAGCCAATACCTATTGAATTATCATTTGAGATAGTAGCGCCATCGTTTACTATGGATGTTGCACCAATGCAATTACTGTTGGTGATGGTAGCACCATCATTTTCTATTGTGTTTACGCTTTGAATATCGTTACCGGCTGTGTGAAGCGTATTGGTTTGCTCTGCTGTCTGAGTGGGTGAGTTTATCTGCATAGTTTCCATGGTGTTGTTATGCTCGTTATCCATATTTACCTGATTGACAATGTTCTGGTTCTGCTGGATAGTATTCAACTCGGTGCCCTTAAACTGCTGATTGCCAAGGTAATTTCGTATATTTTGCTGAATGTAAAGGTTATCTATATTAAGGTAGGATTGTGAAGGGTTCTGCGGAATTATACCCTTATCATTATCCTCGATGTATTGGTTGAGGGTCTGTTCAATATCGCGGTCATTGAAAAGAGTTTGTGCTTCTTTGAGAATATCCTGATATTTATTACCTGAATGACCTTCCATATAAACCAAAGCCTGCGGGTCAATTTCGTTATTGTGTTGAGAAACTTCTTTGATAGTTTGTAAAGTCAATTTTTCTTCGTTTAAAAAAGCTGCTTTTTCGCAACCCTGAAGATAATACAGATGACCACTTGTCTGGGGTTCAATATATGTTCGGGGCATTATCCCCTGGTCTTCCCACATTCCATGGGTATCTTCGTGATAAATTGTGCTTAAAATCTCCCAGCTTGGAGCGTTTACAGGAACGTTAACGAGCTGTGTATTACCTTGGAAATCGGTATGTTGCACCTGAAAAGCATTGTTTTCCAGTAAATGTGAATTTATAGCTATGTAATTACCTGATTGGAAGCCGAAGGTTTTGCCCTCCATGGGACGGTCGAAAACCAGTCTTGAATCAGTGCCTCTTTCGGCAGCAAGGCGGTTTTCTATTTCCTGGCAAGCCTCTAATCGGCATTGGGGAGAAAGGCTGTTCCATTTGTTTGATGCAAATAATGATTTTACTTCTATGTCGCTTAAAGAAGTGTATTGGGTAGGGTGGGTGATAGGTGGTGTGTTTGTGTTGTTATCCATACGCTTATCCTTTCATCATTATTTGAAGTTTTTTTATCTGTGGAGAATATCTGCTTTTCCTTTTACAGGATTTTTAATGTAATTATCCATGAACAATACCGCCTGTGGAAAATTGCAATTGCATATTGACATAATGAGAGATAAAGAAAATTCTCCGTGGGTGTATTCTGTAAGTGTCCCGTCCATGCAGTAGTTTAAAATTATGTCATCAAAAACGCTGTCAAGATTTTTGATGCATTGTGTTGCTTTTTTCATTAAAGCATTTGAATCAGCCGTAGGGTAAATTTCTCTCAAAAATTTATACATTGTGTATTCATCGACTTTTTTTAGCATTTCTATCACCCTTTTTTGTAAATTTAAACCGAAAAAAGTCCGGCAAATATATGATACAGAATTTGTTATTCACTGTAAATTGGCAAACCTTACAAAGAAGTTTTAGAAGTTTTGTGACAAACTGCTAAAACTTCTAATTCTTCATAAAACTTCGTGAAACTTCTTGAATTTTTCGCTTGCTTGTGCTATTATGCAAATGATAAATAATCATCGAAAAATGTTAAAGTGAGGTGAATTGGTATGAAGAACAGCGAACTAAGACTGGCAATAATGCAAAAAAGGCTGGAAGAAGGCTGGTCGCAAACAACGCTTGCCGAGAAGTTGAAGGTTTCGCAAAAAAGCGTGTCAATGTGGGAAAATGGTGAGACGGTTCCAAGGGGACCAATGAGAATAAGATTGGCACAGGTGTTTGGGTTACCTATCGATTATTTTTTTGAAACTGATGAAGATACGACAAAAGAAGATAATAATGAAAATAAAACCGAAATAACAGAGCCAAAATCTTTAGAGCTTTCAAAAAAAGATAACGAGGTAACAGAATTAGCAATAAAATTATTAAACGCTTATAGTGATGAGCATATTGAACTGCTTATAACAAAGCTTAATATGTATAGATAACGGAGGGTGTAAATATGGCAAGAGTAATAGGAATAGACTTTGGTAACTGGAATGCATTTGTCTGCTTTGCAGATGGTATGAATGAAGCAACCAGAAGAGGCGGTAAAATTATTGATATTGTTCCGGACAGATATCGTCAAAACAGCCAGAATGGTTTTCCTAATGAATTTTTCTGGGGTGTAGGACGAGATGGCGTTGAGAGAGAATTCTTTGGCTTTGAAGCAGTTGTAGATTCTAATCAGCCACCGGAAAACCATCTCAGACTTTTGAAAAGAGGTATTGGAAAGCAAGTAACGCTTTATGATACCAAAAAAACAAAAAGTCGTAGTTTCAAATACGATGATTTGATTACAAGAGCATTTTCTTATATGGTTAGCCTTGCAAATGAAGCTCTCAGGGAAAGCTATGGGGAATCAGGTACAACAAACCTTATCAGCGTAACATATCCTGCTTCACTTTCCGACCCTGCAAGTCTTCGCTATTTTATTGATTTAGCTGAAAAAGCAGATTCAGGTGCAAGAGATAAAAACGGCAAAATGCTTAAAATCAAAGTGATTGGTGCTATTTGTGAACCTGCAGCGGCAGGGCTTGACCGTTTAAGCGAACAAAGAGAAAACACCGTAAGAGATGTTGAAACCTTTGGCGTTTGCGACTTGGGTGGCGGTACATACGACCTTTCAATTGTTACCCTTTATCCCAAAGGAAGAAAGTATGCTGATAACAGCACATACTATTACGATATAGTATGTGAAGGCGAAGGCTTGAACATTGGCGGTAATGACTTTAACGACATTCTCGGAAAGCTGTATCTTGCTAAACTCAAGAAAGAGATACAAGACGAGCCATCAAACGCCCATAATCGTGTTACAAGAAAAAATGTTGAAAGGTGTAAGCTGGAGCTTTCAAACGGTTTGCCTGAAGCTGTAATACCTTATGATTACGATGGCGATATAGTGGATATTGCTGTTACATACAAGGAATTTACGGAAGCTATTGCACCTAAGGTTAAAGAGATTGTAGAAAAAACCCGTAAATTCTTCAATGACCATGTAGCTCATAAGCCTGATGGAATTATACTTACGGGTGGTTCATTTTATATTCCTTATATTGTGGAGCAGTTGGAGAAAGCACTTCCGGAGTTTGCAGGTAAAATCAATCGCCATAAACCCTGTAAGGCAGCCGCACATGGTGCAGCACGTTTCTATAATCCTGTTCCTGTGGATGTTCCTACACCTACACCTACTCCTACACCTGGTTATAACGCCAATAAGTCTTCGATTGTAAGAAAGACACTCGCTTATGATATAACAACCAAAATCAAGACTAACGGCAGAGTTGAAATGACCACACTCATAAAAAAAGGAACTGTAATACCTTGCAGTTCAGGTCAGCGAAACTTTGTTTCCGAGGCTTTGGGTGCAGCTTCAACCGATTACGATATATTTATGGCGAATAAAGCCAATCCCACACCAACAAAAGTATCCGAAGATTACGCTATTATTGCAAAAGCAATATTGAATCATCCCAATGAGCCTAAAACACAAAAGGTTTCAACTCATTGTACTGTTAGTGTGGATGAATTGGGTTCTATGAAGTTAAAAGCCTGGACAGATAACAGCAAGAATCTCCCAATTGATATTGATGCTAAATTACCGGGTAGCTTGCTTAAGTAAAGGATAATTGATGAAATTTAAGGGGTGTTAAAAATGGCATTAGGAATTGCATTTGATATAGGTGCATATTCATGTAAAGCGGCATTATTACGTGAAAGAAAACTTGATCCCGAAAATCTTCTTGTAGGTGCTCCGCTTTTGTCAGTTGCTTATGTGGAGGATGATGGCAGAATCACTATAAACGGAGCTAGTGAAAAAGCAGAGAGAAATCCCAAAAGAGGTATATGGGATGTTAAACAAAAAATCGTATTGGGTGAAGATTCTATACCGGGCTTTTCCGGTATCAGCCCCATTGACGTATATGTTGAAATGATTAAAGAGGTTATGCGTCGCTCTGACGAACAACTTCTTAAAAATGGTGATGATACCATTGAGGAGATTGTGCTTACAGTTCCTGCTATTCTTGAAGATAAACCGGAAATAGCCGGAAAACTGAAAAGAGCGGCTGAATCAATAAAGCTTTCCAACGGAAAGAATCTCCGTGTTAGCCTTGTAGTAGAGCCTGCAGGTGCAGGTATATTTAATCTTGATAAAATGTACCGTGATGCAGAACAGAAAAAAAACGGTAATGATGCACATACAATCATAGTTTTTGACCTGGGACACAGTACACTTGATGTGGCTCTTATAACCTCATACATTGGTGGGGAAAAGGATTACGAGCTTCACTATTTCAAACCGGATACAGATATATTCTCAAGATATTTTGATGATTGTATCTACAAAGAAATATTGGATGAATTGGCAGAATTGGGTTTAGAAAAAAACAATATCAAGCCAAGGCTGGAACGTACATTAAAAACAGCAGCCAAAAATATCAAGCATAACCTCAGTAGTGAGCTTTCCACTACCGAAAGTATTGAGTTCGATGGCGATTTTGTAGATGTTACAATTACACGTGAACGTTTCAATGAACTTGCATACTCAAAAATGCTGGACGCTGTTGATTATGTAAGAGATGCAATATCCATTGCAAAAGATAAAAATCTTAAGGTGGAATCAATTGTAATGGCAGGCGGCGGCTCTTTTATGCCTATTGTTGAAACAATGCTTAAAAGCGTGGCGGGTGATATTCCCGTTGTACGTTCACTTAAACCAATTGATGCAATTTCATTTGGTGCAGCCCGCTACAGCCTTATGCACAATATGGTTCAGAGAGCCCAGTATTCTTATGGAATTCAGCTTCCTGTAGTGCAGGGAACATTAGATAGAAAAATTCGCTTTATGTTACCTGCTGATTCAACATTACCCTTTGAGTCTAAACCTGTGAAATTCAAATGCACAAACAGAGGTGTTTTTGACGCGATTCTCTATTATGTAGATAAAGCTGTTTCAGATACCACAGTTTTACCTGTAGAGCTTTGCAATCAGATAAGGCATATGAATTTTGAGTTGCCCGCTAACGAAGAAATTGAATGTACATTATCAATCGATGAAAACCATTGTGTAACGGCAAGATGCAAAACAGCAAATGGCGAAACCTATGTAATGACAAGCCAGGACCCTGCAAATGCAAGATCCAGAAAGGAGTAATCATTTATGGGAAGATACAATGGTAATGTGTATGTGGTTATGCAGACATACAACGGACAAGTGAAGGACAATACCTTCAAAAAAAACCTGGTAGAAGCGTATATGGAAGACATAGCAAAGGGTTCTTGCAACAGCTTGTTCGAAATTTATGAGCTTACAAAAGATATTCCCGGAAAAACTAATGTGGAGCAATATATTGAAAGTAGTTTTGCTCCTATTGAGGTCCAGAGCATTATTGATGTGTACAATAAGCTCAATGACAAAAAAACACTTACTATGCCAAAGCTGACAAGAGAAAAGGTGGTATACCTTTACAATCTTTTAGAAGAAAACAGGAAACGCTTAAACGATGACGAATACGTGTGCGACGTAAAAGCATATTCCAGTCAGAATGATAGTGAAAAAAATGCGGAAGGAGGAGCTACAATGTTTTTTGATGTTCAACCACAGGATATGGGTGTGAATCCTTATACTGCGAAAATCGAAGAATTACGTAACATTGTTTTACAGAGAGACAATCAAATCCAAACCTTGGGTAATAAGTGTAAAGGCTTGGAAAATCAACTTAGGGATTTGGACAATCAGTTCCAAACAATGAAAAAAGGTTTTGAAGACAGAACAATTGCTCTTGAAGCTGAATATAAAAAGAAAAACGACGATTTCGCTGTTTATGTAACAGATGAAAAAGCAAAATTAGAGACAGAACTGAAGGTTATGCGTGAAGCCGAAGCGGAGATTTTGGAGGAAAAGCGTCGTAATAAAGAAGCGGAGTTTGAAAAGTATTACCAGGCTGAAAAACAAAAAGCTCAGCAGGAAGTTGAGGAATATATCGCACAGGAAAAAGCTGCAGCTGATGCCAAAGCTCAGCAATGGCTTGAGGATTCTTTTAAGGGTAAGGTAAGTGAGTACCTTAACGAAAAAGAAACAGCCTGGAAAGATGGTTACAATGAATTTGATGGTGTTCGTCAGAATATTGCAAATTCCATTGGTGCGGCAAAGCTTGAATACTGCAACGAGGCAAGCAGAATTCAGCGTGAATTTATGGAGCAGATGAATGAATCTATGGCACAGTTTGGTGCCAATATGGATAAATGGCGTAATTCAATGTACTCAATAAATTTTGAGGATTTTGCAACTTGGATATCAAGATTCTTTGGCTTTGTTGACAGATTTGATAAGCGTATTGTTGATACTACCAATAATGGCGAACCTTCTCCTGATATGGTAAGGTTTGGTAAAACATTGGTTTCATTGAGAAATCAATTGGATCGAGTTATGCCCGGTATGGGACTTCGTTGTTACTATCCTGAGTCGGGTGAAAATTTTGACCCGGTTTATCACGAGGTGGATACAGATGAAGCAGTCGGTATGGATGCTGAAATTTTGGAATGTAAAAATCCCGGTGTTGAAATGGGATTGGCAGATTCTTCCAGTACACGTGTTCTTGTAAAAGCCGAAGTCAGTATCAAGGAGTGATAAATATGGCAAAATATAATAAACAGGATTTTGAAGCCATAGCGGTGTATGATTACAAAAAAGAAGCAAACACACAGGCAGCTGTGGTTATCGATCCAGAGTATTCTGCAGTGGCACTTTGCTTCTATGACTCTAAAGGCGGTATAGAAGCATCCACATTGTGGAATGAAAATAACAGTGTCAGCATAATTTCTTCAATGGCAAAAGTAAATCCCGACCTTGAAGAGTGGAAGGCTTCACGTGAGGCTATGAAAGCTGCACTTACCGATTTTTATATGACCAGTCAGACAATGGATTCAACAGCCTTTTCAGGCAGTTCAACTCTTTCAGCATCTGCATTGATGGATTTGTACAAGCAGTGCGGTGGTAATGAGCTTGACAATGCAGTTAAATCAGCCAATGCTATGTTGGTTGAAAGGGCAGTTCCTTTAACCAATATCAGAATTCTTCTGGTAGGTGATATGGGAGCCTTTTTCCCTGCTGAATGTATTGCACGTCTTTGCTTCAGTCCGCTTATGCCAATGCTTCCGGATAACAGATTTGCAGTTATCCCCGATACTACAATTGCCATCGTCAGTGGTAATGAAATCATAAGCAACAAAAAAAGCAAAAAGCTTGTGGATAGTGTAGAATGGATTATACATAAACTTGATTCACAAAATCAGCTTGTAGAATATTCTGTGTGCCTTGCAGAAGCTCAGACACCCGTAGATGACTTTGTTTCAGCAGTTTTCAAGGATGATACAGTGTTTGCAGCTAACAATGATCAGCTTACTGTTAAATTTAATGGGGCTCAGCAACAGTTATCAATTCCAGCGGGATTTATACCCGAAGGAGGAGCTTTGTTGCAGTTGGGGTTAGTGTGTGAAAATGAAAGCTTTAGCCTTTTGCTCAAAAGCGATAGGGCAATAGAAAAAATTCCACTTAATGTGAATGTGAGGGGAGAGTAAAAATGGAAGCTAATGCAAAAATTTTGTGTAAAAGCCAGTTAGAGAATCTGGCAAACAGTTTTATTGAAAAAGACGGCAAGGATTTGTCTTTACTTATTCTTCAGACTTGTTCATCACTTTTGGGTGTGGTTGGAACAAGTACACCCGTAAATTCTCTTACCTTTGATGAGGTGACAGAGCTTGTTCGTAATTATAGCGTTATGCGTCACATTATGAGCACATTTGTTAATTCTGCCGCTAACAGCTTTAACGTGGGTAACATACAGCAGGAAATCGAGAATATGATGGAAGAATATGCTTTGAAGGAAAAGGATTACAAAGAAGCGGAAAAGAACCGCGATGAGATTGCGGAGAAAATTGATAAGAAGAATGATGAAATCAAGGGTGTTTATGCTACTAATGACATTCTTCTTAAATCCTATGAAGCTACGGTTTATAAGCTTGAAAGATTAGAAAAACTCGCAGGGGAATTCTCGGAAGAGGCTCTTGCATCAGCAGAGCAGGAATGTGCAAGATTAACTGAGGAAACAACCGCTCTTCAGGACAGACAGAATGTAATAAACGCCCAGACCGGTGAATGTCTTGGCCAGATTTCCGAAATTCTTGCAAACCTTCAGAGCAAGGTAACTGCAGAAAATGCAAATGTCAGCAAGGTTTGTAAAGAGGCAGATAACCTTAAAAAATCCGTTGAGGTATTAAGCAAGGTTTACGATGAGTATAAGGGTTGGTTCAATGTTTTAAAAACACCTGCCCAACAGCTTGAAGAAGATATTGGCAAGGACGAAATGGAGAGCCTCAGAAAGTATCTGGATGCGGACAAGCTTAAAAGAAAAAATGAGGTTGTAAAACAGACCACCGAAAACCTTAAATATCTTGAAAAGCTGGTATCCGCTTGTTCTGTTGCTACACAAGAGGATAATGACAATATAGTAGGACGTGTAGGCAAATGAGTGAATTAAGGGTTTACGTTAAAGAAAAAAATATAAAAACACTGGGCCCGGGTAACAGATACGGGCTTTGGGTACAGGGCTGCAACCGCAGATGTCCCGGTTGCGTTGCCGAAAAATCACAGGATCTCAATGGCGGAACCCTGATTGATGTTGGTGGTCTGGCTTGGGAAATAATCTGTACGGATATTGAGGGCTTAACCATCAGCGGTGGCGAACCTTTCTTGCAAGCAAAGGCTCTTGCAGAGCTTGTAACTCTTATAAGAGAGAAAAAAGATATCGGTGTTATTGTTTACACAGGCTATCTTTTGGAAGAGCTTAAAGATGTACCTGATGCAGAGTTTTTTCTTGAACAGATAGACCTTTTAATAGATGGTCCCTACATAAAAGAGCTGGATGATGGCAAAAGTCTTCGCGGTTCTTCAAACCAAAGAGTACATACGCTTACAGACAGATACAAGGATTACCTTCATCTGTATGGCACAGAGGACAGAAAAACAGAGGTTTTCAAGCATGGTGATTTCATAAATATAGTGGGAATACCAAATCGCGAAAAACCCAAGTCAGATAACTGAAACTGAACAATATCAATGTGTATTGGAAGAGGGGAAACAAAATGGTTGAATGGATAAACGCAAGCAGTTTTCGTATTTCTGGTGATGATTATAAGAGATTTATGGAAGAGGCAAAGAAATCCAGTGAAGAAAACCCGAATTCTGTAGCTTCACAAATAAAACGCATGCTTGCTGAAAAATCGGAAGATTTACAGACAAATGATGATGTTTAAGCATGGTATTACTTAACCGTAAGGGATTTTCGGTTAGTGTAAACCAAAGAAATAATGAAAAAATGTATATATGAAAGGCGGAAAATAAAATGAGTAACTGGGGAGAATCAACCAGACGTATAACTAATAACGAGTATGACAGACTTTCGAATGCTGCAAATCGGGTGGGAAGTTTGAGCTCACAGATCGATTCATTGTCAAACCTTAATGAAATATTACGCGAAAATATTGATTCTTTGAGTGAGCGTCTTAACGATAATGCAAAAGAGAGACGTAGAATAAGAGAAGAAATTCAGGCCGCAAATGCCAAAAACGATGCAAAGCATGGGGCATTGCGTGTAGAATTGCAAAATGCAATTGCGGCTACCGATGCACGTATTGAAGCGGCAAGAAAAGAAACTGTTCGTGCAATGGATGATATGCGTGGAGAAATGCATCGTTCAATTGCTGCTACTAATGAACGTATTGATTCGGTAAGAAATGAAACCATGCGTGCAATGAACGATATGCGTGATGATTTTACAAACACGATTGAGTCCAATAATCGTAGAATTGAGGCGGCGATGAATCGCAACAATCAAATTCTCAATGGCAGAATTGATGCACTTCGCAGAGAAACCAATGCAGCTATTGCTGCTAACACAACAGCTATCAATAATATTGTGGCTGCTGATAATGACCTTTTAGGTCAGGCTCAGGAATATCGTGAGCAAACTCAGGTTGTTCAGGGTATGATTGAAGCAACACGCCATCAGCTTTTGATTCCCGGTGGTTATCAGAATGTCTTGGATTCTGTAAAGCAGGCTGAACGTGATATCGCCCTTGCCGATACAAATCATGCAAATTCACCCGTTGCAAGAAATAATGCAAGAATGGCATTTGAAGAAGCAAGCAGATTTTATGAAGAGGTTTGTATAGCTGAAAATGAGTGGCAGATGCGACTTTCTGAAGCAGAACAGCTTGCCGCGGTTGTTGAAGCTCAGTTAGATAATAGCCGTACAATTGAACCTAAACCCGGTAAGGAGTTTGATGTTGACTACTGGACCTATGGTGACCTTGCTTCTCATGAGGAAACTCTTGAAGGTCTTCGTGATCAGGTTGATGATCCTGCTGAGCTTTCAAAGGATGACCTTATTAATATTCAGTCAGCATTGAGAAATGTCAGTGAAAATATTGAACATACACACAGAGATGCCTATATTGCTATAGCTACAAGTCAGAATGTTGTAGAAGATGCAGAAAAGCTTCGTGCGGAGCTTTCAGCAGAAGGAAGCTTTTCCGTTGAATCACATGCATACGAGGGTGACGATGAGAGAGGTAATTACCGTTATATACTCCGCAACCCTGCAGGTCTTACCGTGGTTGTTACAATTAACGTAAATCGTGAGGAAGATGTTGAAATTCAGACAATTGCAGATATTGTTGATTATGGCACTGTGGATATGCACGATGCAGAAGATATGGTTAATAGTGTTTTGGAACGCTTGTCAGGAAAAACTCCTGATACATGGCATAGAGAAGGAGTTCAATGCCATAACAGAGGTGGCGTTGTTTGCCATCCCGAGCGTGCAGATATGAATACATGGCAGCATAGCCAAACCCAAAAACCTAATCGTAAGCCGTCAAATGCAAACAATTCAGGTCGTAAGCCCACAACAGTAGCAACAAACTAACAGATTACCCATTACATTAAGGGTTTTCTTAAGGAGTGAAAAACTTGAAAGATAAAACTTATTTTACAGAGGTTGCTTCTGTGTATCCTCATTTCATTATTGCAGGTCACACAGATGATATTTGTTGCAATAATTCCCTTCAGATTACAACGGTGGAGCAGGAGCTCCACCGCCACCTTAAGGAACAGGGCTTTGAAGCGGTAATTTTTTATAACCGCAATCTTAAAATCTATAGCTATGACCAAAGGTCTATTGATATTGTTCTCGGAGTGAATACCGAACAACAGCAGAACAACAGCAGAACACAATCTGCATACGATGATGTTGATTTGAGGGCGGATGGTCCTTTGGGAATTGATTTTGATGAGCCTGAAGCAACTAATGAACCAAACAGAGCAGAAACCCGTGTTGCAAACAACCGAAGACTGTGCCTTAATACATTACGTGTTGAAGCTGCTTGGGATAATATTGCAACTATGCTCAGAAGCAACAGGAAAACTGCTGTTGTAATCAGTAATATGAATGCAATGGTGAATGGGGGTATAAATCAATTTCCGGCAAATGCATTGTCAGTTTTAACAGAATTAGGTGAAATAAGTGCAAAAAACCACAGTATTGCTATATACAATTTCCGTGGTCTTGATTTTGCAACACTTGAAAAACAGCTTGTCGGTAATGCTGATGAATGGAATCGTTTTGTTGAAGCCTGTATTCGTCCTTTGATTTGCAGGAGTAATGATTCTAATGATTCTTCAGGGGTAAGGCGTCACATTATTCGTGTTGATACACCCAATGCAGCACATATAAGGAATTTGCTTTTATATTTCCGTTTGAGAAGTGATAAAAAGCCTTTAAATATAAAAACCGCAGATATAGAAAAAACAGCAATAAGCCTTGCTTATGGTTGTTGCTGTGCCAAAAAGCCTATTATTCTCAAAGAGCTTCGTGATATGATTGAGAGGTTTATACAGGCTAATCCTAATCATAACATCACTGCGGAAAACTGCCATATTCTTATTGGCAGAAAAAATAATAACACCGCTATGCAGGACCTTAAAGAGCTTATTGGTCTTGATGGTGTCAAGAAAAATCTTGAAGGTATTTTTGAGCTTGCAAAGCAAGAGGGCTTTACAGGTGTTGATATGCCTGAGGATTTCAGTCCCTTTGCACCAATGGCTGATGCCATTGATTTAGGCCTTAGCATAAATGTATGCTTGCTGGGTGAAAAGGGTACCGGTAAAACCGAGGTAGCAAATCTTCTGGGAAGAATCTACTATGAAGCAGGTGTGCTTCCCACAGCGAAGGTAGTTGCTTTGCGTCCATCCGATATTATTACCGGTGGAATTGGTGACTCGGGTCGTAATATGGCAGAAGCGGTTCAAAGAGCTATGGGCGGCGTTCTGTTTATTGACGAAGCCTATGGCTTGTCTAAAGAAAAAGCTCACGGAGCAGGCGAGGAGGCTATAACCCAGCTCGTTGGTGATATGACCGCATATAAAGGCCGTTTGGCGGTGGTTATTGCAGGCTACAAGGATGATATTGAAAATCTTCTTAAGGATAATGAGGGTCTGAAATCTCGCTTCCCGGAACAGAGTTATTATAATCTTGAACCATACTCCTGGAAAGAAATAATGGCTATTCTTAAGCTTATGGCTGAAAAAGATGATAAGGATGTAACCTTTGAGCCGGATACTGAAGAAAACGGCAACTGGCTTGCCAATTTCTGTGAAAACTGGGTTGGTAACAGAGATGCTGACTGGGGTAATGCACGCGAAGCCGAAAATCTTTTGAAGGCTATGAAGCAGAACTATGCTTTAAGACCGGAAAAAGAGGGGAAAGAGGTTGGAAGGTATGTTCTTTCTGTCAGAGATATTCCTGAAAAGCATCGTGCTTGTTTAAAACCCAGAACCAATGACCTGGCAGAGGCAATTGAAAAGTTGGATTCACTTATAGGTCTTGATGGACCTAAAAGATTTTTAAAAAATCTTTGCGGAACAATCAGATGGAATAGGGAATTTCCTGAACCCGGAAACTACTTGTTTATCGGCCCTCCCGGTACAGGTAAAACATTCTTCGCTGATAGTATGTGTGAGATTTTACACCACATGCACCTTATCCGCAGAAGAAATCCGGTTAAATATAATGCAAGTGACCTTATGAATGGTAAGGTTACTGTAAGCAATATGATTAAAGAGGCAAGGGGTACTTTGCTCTTTATTGATGAAGCACATCAGTTGTGTGATGAGCATAGCGGTCAGCGTGTTATCCGCGAATTGGTGCCTATTATCGAGGACCCTGCTGTTCGTGCAGACACATGTGTTGTTCTTGCGGGCTATCAGGATGAAATGATGCATCTTCTTTCTGTTGATGCGGGCTTGGCTTCCCGTTTTGAAAGCAAAAACCATATCCGCTTTGTTAACTACACTGCAGAAGAATTGGTTCAGTTGCTTGAACTGTTCTTAAAAGATGCTGGTTACACTGCAGATGAAAAATATTATAATCGTTCTTTATCTGCTCTTAACCGTTACCTTGAAACTGTTGAAAATGAATTTGGTAATGCGAGATATATTCGTAAAGAGTATATCCCCAACTCAATTGCCCGTCACACCAAAAGACTTAATAAAACATATTTAACCGACCTTGATGAAAAGGAAAGAGAATATGCTATCCCGGATGAGAAGGTAGTTAAAAATTGTGGCGAGGATACAAGGTGTCTTACAGAATTGGATATTCCGGAAGAGAGAGAAGATGATGCAGGTCCCTTGGGCATGCCTCCTGCACAGCCCAGAACTGCCGATGTAAGATTAGCCGAATTGGTGGGCAAGGAAAAGGTTAGGGAATATGTTGAAGCATTTAAAAACTCCACAGGTATTCCTGAATTCTTTGATTCACAAGCAACGGGCGGTATGCATTATGTTATTCAGGGCCCTCCTGGAAGCGGTCGTCACACAGTTGCAAGGCTCTTGGCAAGTGTTCTTTATGAAGCAGGCAGACTCAGCAACGAACGCCCCATTTCAAAAAGTCAGGGCGATTTTGAAGGTAGATATTTGGGAGAAACTGTTCAGAAAACCCGCGATGTTATAAATGCGTCCCGTGGTAATATGCTTATAGTTGAAAGCCCAAGCATATTGTTGGGAACTGATAACTCCGATAATATGTATGGTATGCAGGCTCTTTCAACATTAGTTGGTGCAATGAGCTCCGAAAGAGATATATCCATAGTGTTTATAGATACTGCTGAAGGTATTGATGCACTTATTAAATCTGCTAACGGCATACGTGACAGAGCAAAATGCTTTGAGCTTGAAGACCTTTCTCCCTATGAAATGCAGACTATTTTCGAAAAATTAACAGAAAACAGCTTTACTTTTGATGAAGAAACAAAGGAGCTTATTCCCAGCTTTTTCCTGAACTGGGTTTCCGAGCGTGGTGGCCTTGGTGAAAGAACGTCTGCCTGGGGTAATGGTACTGAGGTGGAAGCACTTATAAATGACCTTCGCGAAAGCTGGACAAGGGTCAAAGGCGAAAAGGTATTTGAAAACGGCATACCAAAACGTCAGATTACCAAGGAAATGTTCCCTCAGGAAATGCAAAAGTACCTTGTAAGCACAATGGTTAAGCATGAGGATGCATTAAAAGAGCTTAAGGATATGGTTGGGCTTACTGCAGTTAAAAAGGCAGTAATAAAATTGGAACGCCGTTTAAGAAGAGCAGATAAAAGCTGTACCATTCCCGGTTGTTATTGCTTCTTGGGTAATCCCGGTACAGGTAAAACAACGGTTGCCCGTATGATGGGTGGCGTTTTCAGGGCAACAGGAATTTTGTCCCAGGGTCATGTTATTGAAAGAAGTGCAGCATCATTTGCAACTAATCCTGATTTGTATAACGAAGCAGTAAAGCTCGCAAAAAATGGTATATTGTTTATTGATGAAGCACATCAGATGTGCGAAACCGGCGGTGGTCAGGAAGTAATCCGTCGCCTTGTGCGTGACCTTGAGGATGCTAATTTGCTGAAGGTAACAAGCATTATTCTTGCAGGCTATCCCGAAAAAATGAGAAAGTTACTCGCTCAGGACCAGGGTCTTAATCGCCGTTTCGGAAATGAAAGCAGTATAATTTATTTTGAAGATTATACTCCCGATGAGCTTGTGGAAATTTTAAAGCACAAGGCAAAAATTGCGGCAAAAGAGCCTCAGATTTGTGCACCTTGTGAGGTTAAGCTTACAGAGGAGTATATAGAAGCTTCACGTAGGGCTTTCCGGTTTGTTTGTGATATGAAAAGGCCCGATTTCGGTAATGGTGGCTTTGTTCGTACATATCTTAACGATTCAGTTGACTGCTTGCTTGAACGTCTGGATGCAGAGGAAACAATAGATTATTTGTTGACTGCAGAGGATATTCCCGAAAGATACAGGAAAGCTTTGGAGTCTAAGAAAATAATGCTTCCCGCAAATCTTCCTGCAGCAGCAGTAAGAACAGCTCCTATTGGTGAAAATGTTAACGAGAAAGAGCTCAAGGAGTTCTCAGCTTATGTTACTGTATTGCTGGAGACATACAAAGATGGCGTTAAATTAGGCTCAGGCTCAGGTGCCATTATTACCGATAGTGGTCACATTTTAACCTGTGCTCATGTGTTAGAGAATGCAGATGCTGTAAAAGCAAAGCTCTATTGCCCGAATAATGTTGGCAAACCCTTCGTGTGGTTGGATTGCGAAATCCTTCATCCTGTTGCACAGGATATTGATATGGCGATTTTAAAAATGGAAGGTAACAATTTCCCTGTTGCATCATTGAGAACTGCTGTTGAAGAAATTGATAGTACAGAAAGCATAATGCTTGCCGGATATTCATTGGGTAGTTTGTTAACGGGTGGCGATTCAGACGCTTTAACTGTGTCACACAAAATCGGCAGAGTAAGTAGCATACAAACATCGGTAAACAGATACTATTCAGATATTACAGGACTTCACGGTGATTCCGGCGGACCTGTTTTCTCTATGGAGGACGGACGTATTGTTGGTGTGTTTACAGGTTCTATTGCTCCGGGTGAGGGAAGCCTTGATGAATTTAATTTCTTCCATCCCATCAGCTGCTTCTGGGATAGATTTGTTGACATTCTGTAGGAGATTATATTATGGAAAAAACATTAAAAATGTGCCCTGTTTGTAAACAGGAAACGGACAATGCGGGATTTGATTGCCCTCACTGTAATAATAAATATGCTTTGGTAACCGGCTTCGTAAGTGAAGCCGCTTACCAGACATGGTTAGGTGTAATTGCAAATGAACGCCGAAAAAGAAATAGCGGTGTAGTCAACAATTTTTCAAAAAATCAGATTACTGTGGAAAATGGTGCGGTATGCATTCGTGGTAATGGCGAAAATTATGTTACGCTTTGTGATGGCAAGGGCTCTGTAAAACGTTTAGATAATGTTATACAGTACAGCGAAAGCTCACGTCATCAGGTTATGCTTACGGATACCGGTAGCCTTAAGGTTTCCGGTGAATGTGATTATGACTTGAGCGACCTTAAGGATATCAAAGAGGTTTATGCCGCAACAGGTGCAACCTATGTGGTGAATAACAATGGCGATGTAATTGTTCGTGGTATTTCACCTATACAAAAACAGGTCAGCCAATGGACGAATGTAAAAAAACTCATTGGTAACCGCGGTCGTTTGGTTGCACTTACAGAAAATGGAAATGTTGCGATAGCGGATGATACCATTATAACAACTGACAACCCTATTGAAAACGACTTGCGAAACCTTACTGTTGCAACAAAGGCGGTGGATGTTGCCACCACATATAATTGCACAATCTGGTTGAATTCTGATGGTACAGTAGGCTTTAATGGCAGAAAATCAGACCCCCGTTCTGCAGTTGCAAAGTGGAGTAATATAAAAGCAATTGCAATTGAGAATTGTTATGCAGTTGGCTTAACAACAGACGGCAGAGTTTTGTTGGAGGGTGAAGCAATTGCCGGTCTTGATTTAGGTCGTTTAGAGGCTAAAACCTGGGAAGATGTAATCTATATTGCGTGTTCAAATTCAGCGATTTTAGGCGTCTTTATGGATGGCTCAGTTAAAATTGTGGGCAATATGGAAAAGAAAGATGCCGTTGCAAAGGAAGCTCAACAAGAGATTGCAAGGTTCTTCAATTGAGTTCTTTTGTTTTAAATATGATAAAATCCCCTGTGGTATTTCATTCAAATACCATGGGGGATTGTTTATATATTCAAACAAAAAAACAACAGACACCCAAAAGGTATCTGTTATTTTTGGCGGAGAGCAAGGGATTCGATGGGCTCTGCCCATCGTTTGCTACGCAAACACCCGATTGTGTTCGGCTTCGCCGAGGGGGTTCGAATCCCTATTTACATATTCAAACAAAAAAACAACAGATACCCCAAAAGGTATCTGTTATTTTTGGCGGAGAGCAAGGGATTCGAACCCTCGAAACGGTTTTGGCCGTTTACACGATTTCCAATCGTGCTCCTTCGACCAGCTCGGACAACTCTCCATCTGTTCAAAGAATTTACTTATTAAATTCTGCACCTCTTTCAAAGTGCCTTGCTATTATAACTAATTGATTTGAAAAAATCAAGGGGTAAATGAATATTTTTTTACTCGAATATATAAAGATGAGTTGAAAAAGTTGTTGTTTGTAAAACCTGCCTTCGAAGAGAGGCACCAACGAGCAACAGCTTAATTTATTTTTTCTTTACTCTTTATAAAACAGGGTTTGACAATTCCATTTGCCATTTTTATTTTTATATGTTATCATATTTTCGGTGATGAAAATGAAAAAAATAATTTTAGCAATTTTAGGTGGCTTATTAGCTCTTGTTCTTGTAGCAGCGATTGTGCTTGTGGGCAACACATTTATGTATTATCCTCACTACAAGGAGAATAAAGGAACTGTCAATATTGAACCTAAAGAAGATAATATTAAAATGATGAGCTATAACCTTCGTTGCATCAGTCCAACAGATTGGGGCAAAAAAGGTTGGTTTTATCGTGCAGATTTGATTGTTGATGACATAGTTGAGGAAATGCCCGGTATAATCGGATTTCAGGAAGCAACAAAATGGCATTATTCATACCTTGTTGATTCATTAGAGGGTTATGATTCTGTTATTACATATCGTGACGATGCCTTTAATTCCGAGGGTTGCCCAATATTCTATAATACAGAGCTTTACACCCTTGTTGATAAAGGCTCTTTCTGGCTTTCAGAAATACCCGATGTTCCAAGCAAATCCTGGGGTGCACAGTATAACCGCGTTTGCAGTTATGTAATCCTTACAGACAAAGCAACAGACGAAGATTTTGTTGTTTTCAATACCCATTTAAGCCATGTGAGTGACGAAGCAAGAATCAATGGTATTCAGGTTGTGCTTGATAAAATTGCAGAATTCGGTTCTCTCCCTGCGGTTATTATGGGTGACTTTAATGCAGAAGAGGGTTCTGTTACCTATAACAATGTAACCGAAAATTTCCTTGATGCTAAACATGCAACTGAAAATACCAGCGATGCTCATACCTACAACGGCTGGAACAATCCCGAAAAATTCAAACGAATCGACTATTTTATGATTTCTAAAAAAGGCATAAAGGTTAATTCCTATGATGTTCTTTCAGGTATGAGGAATGGCGACTATACAAGCGACCATTGTCCTATAGTAATCGAAATTATTTTGGAAAAATAATTTCAATTAGATGCCAGATACCAGATACCAGTATGTAAAAGTATTGCGAAGCCTATCATCCCTGTTTCATCATTGATGAAATAGGGAGGGGGACCGCGTTAGCGGTGGTGGGTTGCCCCGTTGCCTCTTTATTTCGCTGGTGAGTGCATGCAGTAGGGTGTGGTCTTACTAATTTCAAAAAAAGGTGTAATAATGAAAATTTTATTCAAAGCAATATTTGATGTATTTCTTGAAAAACCTATCAACACCTATATCCACAAAAAGTCACAAGAAAGAGAAAGTACCTTTGATGGGAATAACTTTGTTGCATATCACGAGCCAAGAAGAATTATACTGTATTTTATTTTCTTTTTAGGTGCTTTTGGTATTACTGCCGGTTTTTATTTTGTTGATAAAAAAATAGATTGGTTAGTGTTGCTTTGGTGTGCTGTTTCTGTAATTGGATTAGTTGTGTTTGTTTATATGCTGACTTATCGTTGCTATGTTGATGAAACAGGCTTTACAGTTAAGAAATTTTTTGTTCTTAAAAAGTTTATTCCTAGAGAGAATTTTTTTGATGTTAATATTACAAAATGGCAACCCAGAGATAGTGATGAAGAGGGTTTACTGATTGTCAAAAATGAAAAAGGAAAAAAGATTTTTGACGCTTCGAAAGATTTAAGTCGGGAGGCCAA
>JAZNHK010000001.1:0-9773 GCA_045576915.1 Acutalibacteraceae bacterium | reverse complement strand
AACCATAGCTTTAATTTCATCTGTTGAGATAGTATTAACACCTAACCATTTATTTGGTGTAGTAGCAGAAAATGTTTTTTTAGTCGTTTCGCCATATATATTTTGCGAATATAAAATATTAGTTGTACCATATGTATACGATGTTTTTACATATTTGTATTGTTTAGGAACTTTTACAATTTTAAAATACACGTTTTTCAATTTTGCATATTTTCTACCATCATTATAACCATACAAATAAGTAAACTCCACTTTAACTTTAAATGTATCATTTAAACAGCAAACCGTTTTAGAAATAGTTTTGTTTTTTATTCTCCTAATATATCCCATATTTATTGCAACTTTATTGGATACAAAACCCTCTTCATCAACAAAATTAACCCCATCATTCTCACAATAAGCGAAAAGGTTACAACCGAGAACAGTATCTGTAGCATCGAGATAATTAGTGTCGTCAGCATTTATGAAACGACTTATATTAGGGTCATAGTATCTTGATTGAAGATAATAGAATCCTGTATAACTATCATAACAATAACCACGATAACCGAACGGATTCAAGGCAGAAATATGTATTTGATCATACATTTCTTCAACCCAATTAAACGATGACGGATCAACATGGAATTCAGTTGACATGTTACCACAAACATCATAGGTATAGGAAATCTGCATTTTTCCTGTTGCAGACACAATACCCGTTATATCACCCTGAAGATTTTTAAGATAATAGCAGGTTGAGCGAGCAGATGAATTATCCTGCCATTCAAAACCTATAATTTCACCGGAACTGTTATACAAATACTTTGCTGAGAGGTAAGTTTCGCCATAGTCGAGAACCATAGAAACAAGCGTTTCTCCTAACCAAACATAGTCAAGAGTAATTGTGCTTTCTTCTGCAGTTTTATCAACAACAACCGTACGGTAACGCATGCCGTTTTCATCATATTCATAAGTAATATATGTATCATCGGTTTCGTATGATTTCAGTTCTCTGCCTTCCCAAATAAGCGTTGCACCAAGATATCTAGTGGGGTTGCCCATATTATCGTATTCTATCTGCTGGTTATCTACTGATTTGAGCAGGTCCTTCCATTCGTTGTCGTAATCATAGGTTGTTGTATTGATTGGAACGCCTAAATCATCAGTAAGAGTATATGCATATTCAAATTTTGTGAGAATGTTTCCATTGTTATCATAGCCATACGTATATGTTTTATCCTCCACTGCATCATTGAAACGAACAAGCTGACCCAATTTATCGTATTCATAAGAGTATTTATCAATGGTAGAGCCATCTGCATTTAAGGTTTTTTCTGCAGAAATTTTGTTTTGTTTATCATATTCGTAGCTGTACGCATCATATACAACGGGGTTATCACTATAATTATTATAAGTTTTATTTATAACTTTTTCAATAGCTGATGATGTTTTGCCGTTTTCTTCGACAGAATATCCGTACTCTGTTTGAATTTTCCCAAAGAAAGTTGCAGGATTTTCTTCTGTTTCATTAGAAATGTTATAATCCGATATATTTTTAGATTTTATTCTTCCAAAATAATCAGTTTGAGTTTCTTGAGTTATGCGGTTTTTAGAATTGATTTCAATCTTTTCGGTTTCGGTGCTGATTCCTGTTGCAGAATCATAATCACTTTCAGGGTCAAAGGTTTTATAGATAACGCTACGATTTTCTTCTGTAACAGAACCATCATCATTTGTTTTTATTGAATAAATACAAACTCCGTCGGGATTATATATAAACGTGCTGTCATCAGTATATTTAACTGTTCTGCCACCTGTATTTTCAATTGAGGTTAAAACACCTAAACTATCGTATTCAATAGAATGTATTTTGTCTTCATTCAAAAATACATATTTTAACGTTCCGTTATCGTAATATTCATATCTGTAATCAGCGATATTTTCCAAAGAATTTTTATATGTCAGCGTTTTTACCTGTGTGCGTTTTACACCTTCATTATATGTATATTCAACAAGAGGGATCACGTTTTCTGTTTCACCTGAACCGGTAACAATATTAACAGAGCACACCTGACCCCAAGCATTATATATTATTCTATATTTTCCGTTCGGGGTTATAATCTCTGTCAACCTGTCTTTAACATATACATACTGTAACGCTTGATTTTCAGAGGAACTTACAGTGGTTGAAACAGAAACGACGTTTCCCATGGCATCATATGAATAATTTGTTGTGGTGGTTTCATTTTCTGTTCCCACAGGGCTTGTAACAGATTTCAAAATACCATTAAGCAAATCATAATCATAGGTTACAACATTTCCTTTTTCATCAGTATATGAAGCAAAATTATTTCCATCACTTGTATACGAATCAAAAGTTTCAATATAATTTATGCCATCGGTAGATTTATTTGACAAAGTGTTACCAAAATTATCTTGTGTTGAAGTTTCGTTTCTTAAACATTCAGCACATTGGCAATTATCGTCTATTGCACCTGTGCAGTTACAACCTTCACCATAATAGCAATCTTCACAACCGCAAGTACAGGTTTCTTGAAAATCGTCATTTTCTGCTTCTTCATCTTCTTCAAATATTTCACTTTCAAAATCTTGTTCAAAACTGATTCCCGTTGCAAATGAATCTTCGGGTATATTCTTTGCAATTATTGTAATATCAACAGATTCTGTATCACCTTTAAGGTCAAAGGAGTCAACAGCGTACTGCCAACCGTGGTTATGAGGTGCAAAATCTACTGCAAAGTTTTCTGTAACAGTTTGTTGAGCCTCGTCAATATACGAATAGGTAACCTTAATCTGTGCAGAACTGCTTGTAAGCTGTTCTGCCAATTCTGCATATTGGATTGGTACATTTTCATAGATATAGTTATCGTCAAATACACCTTTAAACCAACCGCCAACAGAATAAATCTGACCTTTTTTACCGTTAATTTTAATATTTTGAGTTGTTGCGGAGATATGGTCAGTTAATGTTTTTTCCTCTTCCGAACCATTTTCTGCGGTACGGGCAAGCCCGTACCCTACATTGTAAGAGGGCAAACCGCCACTTAATTTAACTGCATTAACAGTTTTTTCATTTAAGATTTCTTCATCAATTGTTGTGGTTGTCCAATTATCGTCTGAATTATTGAAGCTGCCGTTTTTTACAAAGTTGAAAGGTGCAGTTCCGTTACCTTTTTCAAGCTGAGCGTTATTGACAAAGAAATCCCCTGCAGTTTCATCAAAACCAAATTCAACCGTTACAGATGTTATCTCCGTTTCTTTGTTTATCGTTATACTGTATTGTTCAAATTCATCTGTTAAACTAAAGCATCGTGATTGGGTAGTTTTGCTGCTCTCTGCATCCTTTGCACTAATAGAAATATAAAGCTTTTCTGTTGCAGTAACATCTGCAGAAACATTTTTCGCATAAACGGAAAAGGTATATGAATTCCCACCATTTACAGCAACTGTTTGCTTCTGAGTATCACAAGATTCCTCTATACTCGAAACTCTGCAAACGTTATCAGTTGCATTTTCGCTTGTTTCAAAATCTTCAACATTGAATGAATTGATTCAATCAACTGCTTTTGCACTTCGCACTTCCTCAAAGCTACCATTTTTCAAAAGGTTTTGTGAGGAAATCTTCCATTCATTTGACGAATATACATTTTCATCATTTGCAGGAGCGTAATCGGATTTAAGATAATTACCCTTTTCATCAAAGGTATAGTGAAGTTTTCCTTCTCTGCCGAACTGATAGGTTTCAGTTCCGTTGTAGTCATCAACAACCTTAACCTGTCGGTTTGAAAGCTGAGTTAATGCAATTTTATTGCCGGGAGTTGTATCGGCATATTCAGCAATATCTTTTACCTTGCCTAACTCATCATAAGTATATTGAATGTTATATCCGTCTATATTAGTTATTTTGACACGATTTAGGACACTGTCATAGGTATAGGTAACTGTTTCTCCGTCAGGGTAAGTAACGCTTGTTAAATTGCCGTTGTTATCATAACTATAGGTGGTTTTCAAATCAATATTTGTTGTGCCTGCTTTAATAGTCTGGTCGTTTGCAGTAAGGCATTTTATTTCAGAAAGTAAACCTGTTTCGCTATCATAAACAAAGTCATAAATTCTACCAATTCCGTCAGTTATGTAATTGATTTTAAAAGGAGTTTCTTCATCAAATATTATTGAAATTTTATCATAACTGCCATCGGAATTCGGTTTTGCTTCGTGAATTTCAGTAACAAGACCCATATCATTAAAATACATGCTTTCTCCATTTGGATTTATAACTCTGAGATTTTCAAAGGAAGTGCCGTTAGCTTGGTCAATAAGTTCAAGAGTATAACCACCATCGCTTGTTTCATCTGCTTCAAAAACAAGTTCGGTTGTGGTTGTTTTATTTCCGTTTTCGTCTGTTTCCTCAATTGTTTCTTCGCTTTGCTTAAAGGTCACAAGCGTTCCCTCTTCTGTGAAAAACTGGAACTGATCCTCTAAAAAGTTTCCGATGAACTGCAGATATGAGGGACACCAATTCTGACCATAGAAGAAATCAATTTCTAAATCTTCTCCTATCAATTCTGAAACAGTTTCATATAAATTAAAAAATGTTGTTATTGCAGGACTATAGTTAAAGCCAACAGATACAGGCATACGAAGTCCATCCATTGAAATATCATATCTCGTAACAGATAAACTACGGGAAAATATATTAACATTCGCTTGACCTGCTCGTCCGATTTCTTGTGTAAGATACTCGAACGAATCATTTGAACAGCTTGTATCAACATAATCAATAGAACAAAATGTATTCATCTCATAGGTTGTGCTACCGGGTGTATAATCACCTGCTAGCACCATTAAGCCTTGTGTATCTTCATTTTCAGCAGTTAAAACAAAGCCATCGTTATTACGCTCACCTGTTAACCAATCATTAAACAAATCTGTAATATTAAAATATATAATCGTTGATTCAGGATTGTTGGTTTCAGATGTGCCTGTGTAGTAATCAATTACAGTATTTTCATAGGTTATATCACTATCGGCAGAATAAACATCGTTATATGTAACTGTTTCACTGTTCCAGTTACCGTTTATAGCCTTTACAAGAACATTCCCACCCATAACATAACCAGTACTGTAGTAATTAACATCTGTTACAGTAACAGATGGTTCTTTAAAGGGAGTAAAAATGGCTTCATTGAGCTTAACAAGAACTTCAGTATGAGCATTTTGATTATTGGCTATGCAACCTTCAACTAAATTTGAAAAGTTCTTGTTTTCATTGTCATCGTTAACACCTTTGACAATCGCAGTATCTTCAATTATCGTGTCATCAAAATCAGGCAAAACAACGGTCGGTGTTCTCAATGAATAAGTTGAAGCACCTGAATTTTCAATTGAATCTTCCTGAATTTCAACATAATCATCAATTTCATTCCATTGACCGTCTTCATAAGTGTGCAAGGGAACCTGAGAAACAATTGAGGTGTATGAGCCATCTGCGCGTTTATATGTTTTTGAATATTCATCGCGCTTTTCCGTAACCTCACAGACAATTTCTGCTTTTTCCTGTTCCGTTTCAACAGTTTCGGTTAATAAATTTTCCTGATACGCTTTATTTTCGGCATATTCATTCAAATCCTCTGCAAAAACTGTTGTTGCACAAGAAAATATGCCAATAAGCGTGGCAATCGTCAGCAATATAGCCAACACTTTTTTACTCGTTCTCATTTTTTGACCTCCTGTTTTCATATTTTTTGTGGTTCCGTTACGGTTCCATATATATATGACAAAAAGAGGCAAATACTTCACAATTTTTTATTTAAAAATAAAAATTCTGCAAAACCAACAATAAACAACTTATTGATTTGGGCAAAACAACAAGAAAAAAATCAGAGGATGGTTCTAACATCACAAAAAACTCCTCCCGACTTTTTCGTCGAGAGGAGTAAATTTTTGCTTTTATTTTCATATTTATAAGTGTTATTCTGCCATAGGCAGAGTGATATTATTGCCTTTGGCAATAGTGATATTGAAACCTTAAGTTTCAGTGGTATTTTATTCGCAAAAAGCTTGCGAAGCAAATAACACTATGCGAAGCATAATATCACTGCGTAGCAATATCACTCGCTGTAAAGCGAATAAAACTCTTACTTATAGAGAGGACCGTATGCATCGCAAGCACGGAAATCTGCACTTTCAAGTTCCTGTGTGCCGAATGCGTTCCAGCAAGCGGGACGGAAGATTTTGCTTTCGTCAACGTTGTGCATTGAAACGGGAATTCTGAGCATTGAGCAGAGAGTGATGATATCTGCACCAATGTGACCATAGGAAATTGCACCGTGGTTAGCACCCCAGTGGTTCATAACCTCATAAGCAGAGGTGAAGGGACCTTTACCTGTGAGTGTGGGAGCGAACCATGTGCAGGGCCATGTGTAGTCTGTTCTCTTCCAGATAACATCAGAAACTTCATCAGGAAGAGCAACTGTGTAGCCTTCGCAAATCTGAACTGTTGGTCCAAGGCCTTTAACAAGGTTAAGACGAATCATTGTTGCAGGCATTTCAGCTCTTGTAAGGAAACGGCTGGAATATCCGCCGCCACGGAAATAACCGTTATCTGCTGCACACCATTCTGTTGCATCATTGATTTTCTTAATATCTTCGTCAGTTACGTCATACCATTCTTTGATGATGCCGTTGCCGTTTTCGTCTTTAACTTCACCGCAAGCATCAAGACAGCAAGCACCTGAGTTAATAAGGTGAATGAAGCCCTGAGATTCTTTTGCTTTACCTTCAAGGTCGTAGCCTGTAACTCTCTTAACTGCTTCGGGGCTCCAATATGTACGAACGTCTGCGAACATCTGAGGTCTGTTTGTAAGCAATTTCATAAAGAGCATACTTACACCATTGAGAGTATCGTTTTCTGTTGCAAGAATGTAGGGCTCACGTGTGCCATTCCAGTCAAAGCTTGTGTTAAGCATTGCCTCTGCAAAGTCTGCATTGGGATAGAAGTCTGTCCACTGTCTCTGACCCTGGAAACCAGCTGCAATAGCATTATGACCAACCATTTCTTCCTCTCTGCCTTCGGGAAGGTTGGGGTTACCATTCATAAGGTCTTTGATGATGCACATCATCTTAACTGTGAATTCCCAGTCTTTTTCTTTCTGCTCATCGCTCTTTCTTACGAACTCGGGGTTCTTATCAAAGCCAACCTTACAGTTTTCTTTAACCCATTTATATGCTTTCTGATATTCAGCTTCGTCATAGATACCTTCTTCCATTCGACGGATAACTTCAACCTCGTCAACGGATTCAACACGCATACCAAGATATTCTTCAAAGAAATCTGTATCAATTGAAGAACCTGCAATACCCATACAGATTGAACCAATCTGAAGATAGGATTTGCCCTTCATTGTTGCAACTGCAACTGCACTTCTTGCAAAACGGAGAAGCTTTTCTCTAACATCATCGGGCATTGTTGTATCGTCTGCATCCTGAACATCCTTACCATAGATACCGAATGCGGGGAGGCCCTTCTGTGCATGAGCTGCAAGAACTGCTGCAAGGTAAACTGCACCGGGTCTTTCAGTAGCGTTGAAGCCCCATACACCTTTGATTGTTGATGGGTCCATATCCATTGTTTCAGAACCGTAGCACCAGCAGGGTGTAACAGAAAGAGTAATCATAACTCCTTCTTTAAGGAATTTTTCTGCACAAGCAGCTGCTTCGGCAACACGACCGATTGTTGTATCAGCGATAACAACTTTAACGGGTTCACCGTTAGAATACTTAAGATTTTCTGTAAAAAGCTTAGCAGCGGACTTTGCCATATTCATTGTCTGCTCTTCAAGAGATTCACGAACTTTAAGGGGTCCGCGTCTGCCATCGATAATGGGTCGAATACCAATTACGGGATATTCGCCGAGAAATCTGTTCTCTGCCATAATAATATCATCCTTTCAACTGTATGTTAAATACAGATTATTTCATTTAACAGTATATCACAAATAAAAATGATTTCAATCAGTTATAAAGTAAAATTTTACCTTAAATATTCGGTTAAAATGCCAAATGTTAAATATATAACTTTTATTGACAAAATACGACTTTAAATATAAAATACAGTTGTATAAACCTGAATTGAATATTTTTTGGTAGAGGTGCGATTGACAAGAGTAGGTTTCAGAGCCGCGGGGCAAGGAAGGAGCTGAAAGGGGAGGTCGCCGAAACAAAAATACTATACCCGGTCGTGTTTTTGTTGGTTGCTTTGTTAATAGCAAAGTGACTGTCACATTTGTGGAGAGCTATCATTGATTTAACTATCATGACTGTTTTTCACACAGCCATGATTTTTCTTTTTCAGGATGAAAGGAATGGAAAATATGAAAAACCAAAGAAAACGCAGATTTTTTGCGGTGCTTATTATGTGCATTTTTATGTTCACACTCGGCACAATCTGCTCCGCAACAGCAGATGAAGATGCAGCGGTTTTAACAATCGGTGCAACTGATTCCACAGTTGTTACAGTTGGCGAAACAGAATATGACCTCGCTGATGGTGACTCCGCACTCGCTTATGTTGACAGCTACGCTGACAACCTTGAAGCTGACCCCGATTTTGAAACAAATGTTAACACAGCAATTGACAAGGTTCGTGAGTCAATTCCCCAGTATGCAACATTCTGGGCATTACTTGCTCCCATTATTGCTATCGTTCTTGCTCTTATAACAAAAGAGGTTTATTCCTCACTTGTTATCGGTATTATCGTTGGCGGTGCAATTTATGCAGGCGGTAATTTCGAAGGAACTCTCGTTCACGTTGTAAGTGACGGTTTTATTGCAAACGTTGCAGATTCTTACAATATGGGTATTCTCATATTCCTTATTCTTCTTGGTGCTCTTGTTTCTATGATGAACAAAGCAGGTGGTTCTGCTGCATTCGGCAGATGGGCAACTGCTCACATCAAATCAAGAGTTGGCGCTCAGCTTTCAACAATTGCTCTCGGTGTTCTTATTTTCATTGATGACTATTTTAACTGTCTCACAGTTGGTTCAGTTATGCGCCCCGTTACAGACGGTCACAAAATTTCCCGTGCAAAGCTCTCCTACCTCATTGATGCTACTGCAGCTCCTATTTGTATCATCGCTCCCATTTCTTCCTGGGCAGCAGCAGTTGCAGGTTTTGCAAGAGGTGCAGGTGCAGAAAACGGAATCAGCCTTTTCATTCAGGCAATTCCCTATAACTTCTATGCACTTCTTACAATTGCAATGATGATTTTCCTTGCTCTCACAGGTCTTGATTTTGGTCCTATGAAAAAGCATGAGAAAAATGCAAAAGAAACAGGCGACCTTTTCACAAGCGGTACAAAACAGGCTATTGCTGAAATGGAAGTAAACCCCAAAGGCAGAGTTTGCGACCTTATTGTTCCCATTGTTATTCTTATCGTAAGCTGTGTTATCGGTATGATTTACTCCGGTGGCTTCTTCAGTGGCGAAAGCTTTGTTGATTCTTTCTCTAACTCTGACGCTTCCGTTGGTCTTGCTTACGGTGCATTCGTTTCTATTATTCTTACTGTTATTTTCTACCTTTGCAGAAGAGTTCTTTCCTTCAAGAGCATTATGGAATCTCTTCCAGAAGGCTTCAAAGCAATGGTTCCCGCTATTATGATTCTTGCTTGCGCTTGGACTCTTAAAGCTATGACTGACTCACTCGGTGCTAAGATTTTCATTTCTCAGCTTATCGAAGGCAGTGCAGCAGGCTTCCAGGCTCTTCTTCCTGCA